>JASEIE010000071.1 GCA_030024065.1 Thermodesulfobacteriota bacterium | reverse complement strand
CCGATCCTCATTTTCTCGGATAGGGTGAAAGGCCCTTTCTCCTCATCCCATCCAACAGGTTTTCTCCCGGGAAGGGTGAAAAGCTGGCTTCCTCTGGGGAGAGGAACCAGTTCCGAGGGATTGGGAAGGACAATGCGATCTCCGGATCGTCCGGCTATTTTCAGGTTGGGATGGTCAAAAATCTTACCATCAGGATCGGAGAATAGTAGGCTGGGATATTCAAAACCCATAATACAGATACGCTATAAAACCTTGCCCTTTAGGCTATGCCCTAAGCTTCTCTGTTAGGTTGGAAACTTCCTCTCACCTTTTGATTTTCTCAACGAACTTTTAACATTCTTTCTCTTCAATGCCGCCTTCAAACGATTCGTCTTGGATCGCCTCTTCATGTTTAACTCCCTTCCAAACTTGAATGTCGAGAGTAGAAAGTGGAGAGTGGTTTTTTTCAATCCTTGCAACTACCACCTGCCACCTTCTACCTTCCATTTTCCATCCCTATTTGACCAGCCAGATGCCGGAGACGATGAGTGCAGTCCCGATCACCCTTGAGAGACTCACCCCTTCATTGAGGATCAAAACGCTGAGAAGGGCTGTCACCAACGGATAGCAGGCCGCAATCGGAACAATCTTGGAAGTGGCCTCCATCTTCAGGGCCATATAGTAAGTCCACATTCCGAGAAGGCCTGCCATCATACCGCTTGCGCCAAAAAGAAGGATGCTCTTCCCGTCCAATGAGATCAATTCCTTGCCCTTCCCCAGGACAAAGGTGAGTATTAAAAGACCCGCTGTAACAATGGCGCTTCGAATGGTGACACCCACTAAAGGATCGACTTTCGCCAGACCAATCTTCTCGAGAATGGGTGTCGAACCCCATAATAACGCCGTAACGGTCAATAAAAGGACGACCACTTCTACCTCCTCAATTTCATTCGCCCCCCTGCCTACTGCAGGCAGGCAATAAATGGGGGCGCTACCATTCTGTAGCGTAAGCCTTTACCCCGTTAGAAATAATTCCCCGCTGCTCTGCAGCGGGGTTACAATTCAGAATAATTCCGGCGGGGTTTAATGCCCCGCTGGAATTTCTAACGGGGTAAACCTGTTGACTGCAATTTCATTTAATCCGGGCAAAAGAGTATACCATCCATTTGATTGAGTGGTGTGGTCACGTTTTTCATAACACCACAATAGTATAATAAAAATTTCTTTTCAAGTTTGAAACGGTGGAAAAGTGTGACATGACCTAGGCAAAAATGCAACTTGAGGCAGAGTGAGGAAATGAATTTGAAGAAATCTTATAATGGTATATAATCCTGACCTTAGGACTCCATGATGGCAGACAAGGACGAAAAAGAGAAAACCCTACTCAACGAAATAGAATCACTCCGTCAGAGGATTAAGGAACTCGAGCGTTGTGAGGAGGACCGGAAACGAACTGAGGAAACGTTCCTCGATCTCTTTAATGCCACAGAGGAAGTTGCACTCCTGATGGACCGGGAAGGGATCATCCTCGTAGCAAACAAGAACGCAGCCCGTCTTTACGGCTTACCTGTGGAAAGGCTCCCCGGGAAATCGATCTACGACCTTATTCCCAGTGATCGCGTCGAGAGCAGCAAGGAAAAGGTAAAAACAGTCCTGGAGACACGAAAGCCAGTACGGTTTGAAGGGAAGCTTGAGGAGAAGGTTTTCGAAAATAGCCTCTATCCCGTCCTGGTTGACGGATCGGATGTACAGAGGATCGCCATCTATGTCCGGGACATTACTGAACGGAAGCGACTTCAGGCGACATTGCAACTGACAGAGGAAAAATACAGGAATATCTACGAGAACGCCATGGAAGGGGTTTTCCAGATAGATCCTGATGGCCGCTTCATAAGCGCCAACCCGTCTCTTGCACACATCCACGGCTATGATTCGCCAGAAGACCTGATAAAGAGCGTAAACGACATAGGAAGCATGTATGTCAACCCTGACGATCACACCCGTTTAATCAATCTTCTTTTCGAGCAAGGCGCAGTCCAGAACTACGAAGCCAAAATGGTCCGCAAGGACAGGAGTCTCGGCTGGATTTCAGTAAATGTGAGGCTTGTAAGGGGTGCTCAGGGCAAAGCCCTATACTATGAAGGCACCATGATGGATATTACAAAACGGAAACTGGCTGAGGAGGGACTCGCCGAAAGCGAAGAACGTTACAGGACTGCCATCGAACACTCTAACGACGCTGTTGCTATCATCCATGGTGACAAGACTCAGTACGTTAACAGGAGATTCGTGGAGATTTTTGGTTACGTTAACCCCGAGGATGTAATCGGTCAGCCAGTCTTTCTCTTCGTCCACCCAGATGATCGGGACAAGGTCATTACGATCAATCAGCAGAGGCAGAGGGGGGAGCCTGTTCCCTCTCGATACGAGTTTAAAGGCATTAAAAAGGACGGAGGGGTCATCTATATCCTCGGCCACAAGCATTGTCTATCGGGGCACACCCGTCTATCTCGTCTATTTAAGGGATATCACCCAACGGAAAATAGCTGAAGAGGTGTTGCGGAACGAACGAAACAGATTTCGAACCCTCTCAGAAAATGCACCCTTCGGCATCATCATGATCGATATGGAAGGGGTCTTTAAATATATCAACCCCAAATTTAAGGAGCTATTTGGTTATGATCTGGATGAAGTGCCAAACAGCATGGAATGGTTTAAAAAGGCGTTTTCTGACTCGAAGTCCAGGAAAGAAGTGATCTCGACCTGGATCGATTACCTGAGAAGTACGAGGCCAGGGGAGAAAGTCCCCAGAACGCTTCCTGCCACCTGTAAGGATGGAACGCAAAAAATCATCCATTTTATCCCTGTCAGGCTGGCCACTGGGGAATATATTGTAACCCTCGAGGACATTACTGAACGCATTCAGGCCCATGAGGCGCTCATGAAATCCCACAAGGAACTCGAGCAGCTGAATAGGGCAAAGACGAAGGCCGTCAATCACATTTCTCACGAACTTGGGACGCCACTTGCCGTCATCCAAGGGAACATACGGCTCCTGAAACGGAAGCTGAAGCGTTTCCCCATCGATGGAAATCTTCAGAACATCATCGAAACCCTGGAGCGAAACCTATCGAGGCTTTTCGATATTTCGGGAGAAACAGATGAAATATTCAGAATCTCGCAGGAACTGGAGGCAGGTGTTCTCCTGGACAACCTCGATAGGTTTTGGCAACGGATAGAGGATCTATCAGACATACCACCGGATGTCCATCTCCATCTCGATGGACTCAAGGCATGGCTTAGTCAATATCTGTCTGGGAGCACCGAATCATTCCAATCCATCAACTTTTTTCCATTTGTTCTGGATATGTTGGAAAGGGTCAAACAGCTATCAAGCCGCAGAAATATTCGATTTCAGGTGGAGGGCAAAATTGATCTTTTCGTTTTCATGGATCCCCTCATTTTGCAAAATGTTGTGGGGGGCCTCCTCAGGAATGCAGTAGAGAATACACCGGATGGGGGGACGATTCGCTTAGTGGTCGAACAAAAGCACGGGAAAATCATACTCCATATCACGGATTATGGAGTTGGGATTACAGAAGAGAATCAGGCGTACATCTTCGATGGGCTCTTCCATACGAAAGAAACGGAGCTGTACGCTTCTAAAAAGCCCTACGACTTTGGAGCAGGGGGTAAGGGCCTGGACCTCCTTCGGATGAAGGTATATGGACAACGTTTCGGCTTTGACCTCTCCATGACAAGCAAGCGGTGCGTTCATATCCCCACCGATCAGGATCAATGTCCAGGGGATATTTCCCGATGCCCCCATGTGGAGAATGCAAAGGAGTGTGCTGCATCCGGTGGAACTACGGTTACAGTCGCTTTTCAGCCCAAGATGGTTAGTCATCGGACTCACAGTTAAAAAAAACTATCCATGATTTCCAGGGAGGCTGCGCAATTTTGTCAGCTAGCTGGTGGAGAAGTTTGGGCATAAGGGAGCAAGCATTGAATGATTTTCAGGGCGCATGCTAAAATAATAATTCATTTCTGGGAAGCCCTACCTATCAGGCCAGGGGCTTCATTAAGGAGGAATGATTAGGGTGCACTTGATGTCTCACAAATACTTTATTACTAATGCCTGACCCCAGATTCTTTTTCACTAATGCCTGACCCCAGATTCTTTTTCAACATGAAAAATCAGCCGAAGATTACTGTGGGTATCATGGACCAACAGGCAGAAGTCTTCTGTCGTCTGGATGGAGATTTCCTTGGGGATGGGTTCGGCCCTGTATCCGGCCGGTTTTCAGCAAAGGCTGAGGCAGGGATGATCGTGTTCTTTGATGAGGCCCATTGTGAAGTCTGGAGTTCTCCATTGATCAGGCTCACCGCTCAGGAGGGTTCGACCTTTTCACTCTTCAACGTTACCATCGGAAATCGCTTTCACTGGGAGAGGACAGAGGACCAGACCTTTGAGGGGGACCTTCTTCTCAGGCCGCGTGAGGACAAAACGATCGTTGCCATCAATGAAATCTCCCTTGAGGATTATCTGAAAAGTGTGATCTCCTCGGAGATGAGTGGAGCCGCTCCGATGGAATTTCTGAAGGCCCACGCCATCCTATCCCGAAGCTGGCTTCTGGCAGGCCTCGGTCGAAGAAAGAAAACAGAAGAAACATCCATACCAGCAGGGAAGATCATTGAAAAGGAAGGAGAAGTGATACGCTGGTACGACCGGGAGGAGCACGACCTCTTCGATGTCTGCAGTGATGACCACTGCGAGCGCTACCAGGGCATCACGAAGATCGTATCCGAAAAGGTTGAAGAAGCGGTCCGTGAAACCCGCGGAATGGTGATCACCTATCAGGATGAAATCTGTGATGCCCGATATTCGAAGGCCTGCGGTGGACTCACAGAAGAGTTCGACACGGCCTGGGATAATAAAGGAGTCCCTTATCTAACAAGCGTTTCGGACGCATCAATCCCTCATCAGCCGATCAAGACCGAGAAAGAAGCTTCTGTCTGGATCCTTTCGGAGCCCGAGGCCTACTGCAACACAAAAGATAAACGCCTTCTCGAAAAAATCCTTCCAGACGTTGACCGCGAGACAAAAACCTTTTTCCGCTGGAGGGTCGAATATTCCCGGGCGGAACTGGAAGGGATCCTGCGAGAAAAATCGGGTATTGATTTCGGGACTCTTCAGGAAATCGTACCCCTTCGCCGTGGTCCTTCAGGCCGTATCTCCCGGCTGAAAATCGTGGGGTCGAAGAGAAGCATGGTTGTGGGAAAGGAGCTCGAAATCAGGCGCTGGCTCTCCTGGAGTCACCTTTACAGCAGCGCATTCGTTGTAACGGTTGAAACCGGGCGATTTATTCTTCATGGTGCGGGCTGGGGACACGGCGTGGGACTCTGCCAAATCGGCGCTGCTGTCATGGCCACCCAGGGATTTTCAGCAGAGAAGGTTCTGAGGCATTATTTTCGGGGAGTGGCGATAAAGAAAATCTACTAAAGAAAAAGAGTTGGAACAATGGAATAATGGAATGATGGAATAATGAAAACAAACCTTGAACATAAAAAGCAACCCCATTGCCATTATTCGAGTGGTTACGGATTGTTACCAGTGTTCCAAAATTCCATTTTCCCGATATTCCAGTGGTAAGGGATATGTTGAAACAGAAACCGACATCGAGAAATCCCTGGGCGTGGGTCCCCTCTTTGTATGTTGCCGAGGGGATCCCTTACGTCATGGCGATGACGGTTTCGGTTGTCCTCTACAAGCGCCTTGGCATCTCAAACACAGACATCGCCCTTTATACAAGCTGGCTCTATCTTCCCTGGGTCATCAAGCCGCTCTGGAGCCCCTTTGTCGACCTGTTAAGGACGAAACGCTACTGGATCCTTTTGATGCAGCTCGTGATCGGGGCCTCCCTTGCCTGCATTGCATTCTTCATCCCGGCTAGCCGGTTCTTCCAGACTACCCTTGCCTTCTTCTGGCTAATGGCCTTCAGCTCGGCAACTCATGACACTGCGGCTGACGGCTTTTACATGCTTGGGCTACCGGAGCATCTCCAGGCGGCCTTTGCCGGGGTGCGAACGACCTTCTACCGCATCGCTATGATTGCAACCCAGGGCGGGCTTGTCATCCTTGCAGGTTTTCTCGAAGGAAGCGGTCATGATATCCCCGCTGCCTGGTCGGTCGCCCTCTTTACAACGGCTGCTGTCTTTTCGGCCATCATCCTTTATCATTTTTTTCTTCTTCCCTATCCGGTGTCGGACCGTCCGGCTAACCGCAATCCTTCGATGTCCCTTGCCCGGGAGTTCCTCCATATCTTTGGCCTCTTCTTCAGGAAGAAGGGAATTGTTACCATTCTTGCTTTTTTTCTCTTCTACCGTCTCGCGGAGACCCAGCTTATCAAAATCATCCCACTCTTTCTTCTCGACCCCCGCTTAAAGGGAGGGCTTGGGCTCACCACATCAGAGGTGGGAATCATCTACGGCACCGTGGGGGTCATCGCACTCGTGCTGGGAGGGCTTTTAGGCGGGTATGCCATTTACCGAAAAGGGCTCAAGTTCTGGATCTGGATGATGGTTTGTGCGATTCATCTGCCCGATCTCGTCTATGTCTATGCCTCGCAGGCTATGCCTGACAATTTTTATTTGATCAACCTCTGCGTTGCCGTGGAGCAATTCGGTTACGGCTTCGGCTTTACGGCCTATACGATGTTCATGATCATGGTGTCGGAAGGGGAGTATAAGACGGTCCACTACGCCCTCGCCACGGGGATCATGGCCCTGGGTATGATGGTGCCGGCCATGTTGAGCGGCTGGCTCCAGGAGATGCTGGGCTATCAGAACTACTTCCTCTGGGTCATGGCTGCGACGATCCCGGGGTTTATCGTAACAGGCCTGGTGAAGATTGATCCGGAGTTCGGAAAGAAAAAAGTGAGGCGCCATTGAAAGGACGACGATTCAAGACAGCCTTCATTCTATCAGCAGGCCTGGGGACGAGGCTTCGGCCTCTGACGGAGCGATGTCCGAAGCCGCTCCTCGAGATCAAAGGACGTCCCATGATCACCTATGCGATGGATCATCTCCTGAAAGCCGGCGTGGATCGCTTCATTGTGAACACCCATCATTTGCCGGAAGTCTATTCGGAAAAATTTCCTGACAGGCAATGGCGTGGTATTCCCATTACTTTTCGGCATGAGCCAATCCTTCTGGACACAGGAGGAGGACTGAAAAACATTGAAGATCTCCTATGCGAGGATGAGGCCATACTCTGTTATAACGGGGATGTGATGACCGATCTTCCCTTGCAGAGGCTCTTAAAGGTCCATGAGCAGAAGCAACCGGAGGCAACGCTTGTCCTGCGAAGCAGAGGCCCACTTCTCAATGTGAACATCAATGAGGCCGGTGAGATCTGCGATCTTCGCCATATCTTAAAAAACCCGGGAGTTCAAAGCTGCCTCTTTGCCGGCATCTATGCAATGGAGACATCGATTCTTCAGTTTCTTGAAGCTGGCAAAATCGAATCCGTCGTTTCTGCCTTTATCAGAAGAGTCGTGGAAAAACCGGGATCGATCCAGGGGATCGTCATAGACGAAGGCGAGTGGCACGACATCGGCTCCATCGAAGCCTACGAAAAGCTGAAAGGGAACAAATAGCTGGAATATTGGAATACTGGAATGTTGGGAAAAGATCAGAAGAAAAATCCTGTCATTATTCCATTGGATACATAGGCTGATGATATCAAAAGAAGAGATGATCAATTTTAGCCGAGAGGCCCTGGGACTTTCAGAGTTGGTCTCCATAGAACTTTTTCCTTTCGAGGGGAGAGGGTCGGACCGGACTTTCTCCCGGTTGAAATGGAGCCCCACGGATTCGGCCATCCTGATCCATTACGACCCGAGGCGTATAGAGAACACGTACTACGCCGACATTGCCGTATTTCTCCATGACATCGATGTGCCGACGCCCCGGCTGATCCGCCACGATCCAGCCAACTGTCTCATCGTCATGGAAGATCTCGGGGATACGGACCTCTGGTCTCTCCGAGGAAACCCCTGGGAAACTCGACGGTTCCTTTACCAGAAGACGCTTACCATCGTTCAGAGATTCCACTGCATCCCAGAAAAGGACTTCCCTTCTGGCCGTGTGAGGCTGATGGAGGGTTTTGGTCCTGACCTCTATTGCTGGGAGCGGGATTACTTCAGGGATCATTTTGTGAGGGATGTCTGCGGGATCGAACTTGAGCCTTCCTTCGAGGGAGAACTCGAGGCAGAGCTTTCCAGTCTGGCAGAGCGGCTTTTGGGAACGATGCGATGCCTTGTGCACCGAGATCTGCAATCCCAGAACGTGATGATCCGTGACGGAGAACCCTTCCTCATCGACTTTCAGGGGATGCGCTTCGGAAGTCCCTTCTACGATCTTGGCTCTCTTCTTTCAGATCCCTATGTGAATTTCTCCAGAAGTGAGCTTGACGAACTCCTCTCCTTCTATTATGGGCTTTCGAAATGGGATCTCGATTGGGCTACCTTCCAGAATACTTTCTGGGAGGCTTCAGCACAGCGCCTCATGCAGGCCCTCGGGGCCTATGGATTTTTGGGCTTAAAGAAAGGGCTTCAAGCCTTTCTCAATCATGTTCCTGCCGGACTCCGCAATCTTCAACTTGCCACCGCACAAGTGACAACCCTGTCCCGGCTCCAAAAGCTCTGCCTGGAATGCCAGAGTGCAATCGAGCAAAGAACGAAAACTGATAATTCAAGACCTGACCCCAGTGACCCCAGAATTTGATGCCGGAATGAAAATACTTCTCATTCAACCGCCTATCGAAGATTTCTATCAAACATCCATTCGGACGCAGCCGATCGGGTTGGCTTATATTGCTGCCTCATTAAAAAATCAAGGCTACGAAGTAGAGATCCTCGATTGTCAGACTGAAAAGAGGAGGTCTATCCCCCTCCCTCCTGGGCTTTCTTACCTTCGAGATTTCTATCCTTTCAATGATCGAAGCCCTTTCAAGCTTTATACAGGATTCTACCATTTTGGAACGGATTGGGAGGAGATAAGGAAGGAAATTGAGGAGTCCGAAGCAGATGTCTTTGGTATCTCCTCTTCCTTTACACCCTATCATGGAGAGGCCCTGAAGATTGCAGGGATCATCAAGGAATGGGATAAAAAAAAGATCGTCGTCATGGGAGGTTCCCATGTCAGTGGTGATCCTGATGAAGTTTTGAAAAGCCCCTTTGTTGATTATATTGTTCTGGGAGAAGGGGAGGTCCGTTTCCCTTTTCTCTTAGAACAGATTGAGAAAGGCGGAGCAAAAAAGATTGAGAAGATCGATGGAATCGGGTACCGAAAAGACGGAGAGGTACAAATCAACCCCCTTCAGAATTTCATCCAGAACCTTGATTCCCTTCCTCATCCTGGCAGAGAACTGCTTGAGCTGGACCGATATCGAATCGGAAAAAAACGGTCCACGATGATCATCACCAGCAGGGGTTGCCCGCACGGGTGTGCTTACTGCTCAGCCCATCTCGTCATGGGAGCTTCTTTTCGGAAAAGAACCCCGGAATCCATTCTTCAGGAGATGATGGCATGTCAGAGAGAATATGATATCCGGGTTTTCGATATTGAGGATGACAATTTCACTTTTGATCTCGGCCGGGCAAAGAGGTTGATGAACCTCATCATCGAAACCTTCGGAGAACAGAACCTTGAGCTATCTGCAATGAATGGCATCTCCTTTTCCTCTCTGGATGAAGAAATTCTTAAATTGATGAAAAGGGCGGGTTTCCACACGCTCAATCTCTCCTTTGTCAGTACAGATGCTTCGACAAAAGAGAAGATGAGAAGGCCTGAGCCGATCACCGGCTTTGATAAAATTTTAGAAGAAGCAGGGAGAGTGGGCCTCAATATCATCGCCTATGCCATCCTGGGGATACCCGGTCAGACCATTGAGGAGATGGCGGACACTCTGGTCTATCTTATGGGAGAGAGGGTTTTGATCGGTCCCAGTGTCTATTACCCAACTCCAGGAACCTCCCTTTTTGAGGGATGCAAGAGAGACGGCCTTCTTCCTTCCTCTGCAATCCAGTGGCGCTCAAGCGCCCTTCCCATTGAAACGAAAGAGTTTGACCGTCTCGATATTGCCACCCTTCTCCGTCTGACAAGGGTCATTAATTTTATCAAGGGAAAGATGGATCAGAGAGAGTTAGACGAGGGAATGACATGGAAAGAAATCTTGGAGGCATTAAGTGACAAGGTTAAGGCTAGGGTTGAGGGCGAGGTTGAAGATAAGGGGGAGGTTAAGGCTGAGGTTAAAAATTTTACTTTCTGTAAGAGGGATGATGTGACCACATGGGTCGACTTGCTTTTATTGCTTTTGAGAGAGAAGTCTTTTTTCAGCTTAAGGAGAGTCTCCGGGAAGGACTTTTCAATTCTAAAAGAGAAGACCTCAAGAAAGGTTTTAGATTATTTCCTTGGGAATGCCTGGGGAAAGCCCATTTTAAAAGGCCGATGTGATTGAAAACAGTTTTCAGGTGTTATAGGATGGGTTTGGAGGAAGGATTGCGAGATGAAGGCAATGGTGCTCAGAGAGACTTCTCCGATTGAAAAGGAACCTCTGAAAATGGAAGATTTTCCTGACCCAGTCCCCGGGGCCAAAGAGATACTGGTCAAGGTCTCTGTCTGTGGGGTTTGCCATACGGAACTCGACGAGATAGAAGGGAGACTCCAGCCAGAACTTCCCGTTGTTTTAGGTCATCAGATTGTTGGAAAAGTGGCAGCCTCGGGTTCAGAAGCGAAAAAATTTAAATCAGGGGATCGAGTTGGAATTGCCTGGATCCATTCAGCCTGCGGGAAGTGCCATTTCTGTCAGGAGGGTGATGAGAACCTGTGCTTCGAATTTAAAGGCGCAGGTTGCCAAGCAAACGGTGGTTATGCGCAATACACAAAAGTCTCAGAAGATTTTGCCTTTTTAATCCCCCAAAGATTTTCTGATTCTGAGGCTGCTCCCCTTTTATGTGCCGGCGCCATTGGATACCGGGACTTGAGGCTTTCTGGAATCAGGAAAGGCCAAACCCTGGGGCTTTTTGGATTCGGAGCTTCTGCCCATATTGTTATTCAGGTTGCCAAATATTGGGGTTGTCAAGTCTATGTTTTTACCAGAACGGAGGAACATCGAAACCTGGCAAAAGCATTAGGGGCAGTCTGGACAGGCGGGCCAGAGGACGAACCTCCTCAAAAACTCAATTGCGCCATTGATTTTACTCCCATTGGAGAAACAGTGCCTTATGCCCTAAGCGTATTAGAAAGAGGCGGAAGACTGGTGCTGGCCGTCATACGGAAAAGAAATCCTGTCCCCCCATTAGATTACGCTCGGCATCTCTGGGATGAAAAGGAGATTAAAAGCGTAGCCAACATCACGAGAAAAGATCTTGAAGAATTTCTCCCACTGGCCGCCCAGATTCCCATCATCCCTAAAGTCCAGGAATTTAAATTAGAAGAGGCGAATAGGGTATTAAATTTGCTAAAGCAGGGGAAAATCGAGGGGGCAGGGGTCTTGATCATGCCTGAATGAAATGATCTAATTAGCAAAAGGGACTTTTTAGAGAAAGGAACCCATGATGACCTCCATCTATCTGGTGCGTCACGGACAGACGGCATGGAACAGAGAGGAGATCTTTCGGGGAAGAACCGATGTTCCACTGGATGAAACCGGCCTCGAACAGGCAGAGTTGGCAGGGGAGTATTTCAAGGGGATGGCGATCCGCGGAATCTATACAAGTCCTCTTTCCCGAGCCTGGCAGACAGCAGAAAAGATTGCACGGTTTCACCATCTGAGCGTTCAGCCCTCAGATGGGATCATCGACATGAGTTTTGGAGATTGGGAAGGGCATGCCCATCTGGAAATACAGAGGATCGATCCTGAAACCTATCGTCAGTGGAGAGAAGAGCCGCATTTGGCCAAACTACCAGGAGGAGAGACCCTGGATGATGTCCGGAAGAGGGCAATGTTTGCTTTAGAAGAGGTGATCGAGCTAAATCCTGGAAAGACTCTTGTTCTTGTTTCCCACCGGGTCGTCAACAAGGTGCTCATCTGTGGAATCTTGGGGATAGATAATTCCCATTTCTGGCAGATTGCGCAGGATACGACTGCAATCAACTTGATTCAATATAAACGAGGGAGATATGTTCTTTCGTTCATGAATGAGACGTGTCATCTGAAAGCTTTGAAAGAAGAGGAGATAAAGGCGGACTTTTGATCGATCAAGATGATTCAGATTTTAAGAATTCTTCGCCCTTTGCCTTAATTTCATCCCTCACCCTTCGAAAGACCACCATCCTTTCCTCAATCGTTCCGATGGCAGAGGCAGGGTCCTCAAAGGACCAATCAAGTCGCTTCCCTTGTCCGGGGAAAATTGGACAGGCCATGGCAGCGTGATCACAGAGGGTGATAATGTAATCAAACTCTTCATTGAGGAATTCATCCATCGATTTGGAGGTTTGCTGGGAGATGTCAATTCCGGTCTCCTCCATCACGCGGATCGCCAGGGGATGAACATAGGATGGAAAGATTCCTGCGCTTTTTACCTTCCAGTTGTCTTTACCGAGAAATCGCACAAATCCCTCTGCCATCTGACTCCTCGCAGAATTGCCGGTGCAGAGGAAGAGGACTTTCTTATCCTCTGACATTACTTTCCCTTCTCAGGAGAGGTTTTGGATGGGTAAGTGGCTTCGATGATGCTCTTCATTCCCCCCCTGACATTAAATTCACCTGAGACCGCAGCACGAATCGGTTTGGAGGCCTTAACAAAGTCCCTGAGGATTCGATTGACGGCGTTTTCGTAAAAAATCCCCAGGTTCCGATAGGCGAGGATGTACATTTTCAGGGATTTTAATTCCACACACCACTGCCCAGGAATGTACCGAATGGTGATCGTGCCGAAATCGGGCTGCCCTGATCGGGGACAGATAGAGGTGAACTCAGGGATGGAGATGGTGATCTCATAATTTTTAAACTGATTTTCGAAACATTCGATCTTTGGAAGGGGGATATCGATCCCTGATCGGGCATGTTTTTTAGTATATTGACCCATCATTAACCTCTTTTTGGGAGAATCATAATTAAAAAAAATTGAATAATCAATAACCACTTTTTTTGTGAACTTTTTCTTTTTGACATTGGAAAATAACCTATATAAAATGGCCACAGATTTCCGATGTTCTTTTCATCTGATCACTCTTTCTGCTTTTCCGCCTGCTGATTCTGAACCGGATTCGGAAATTGACAACCAAATAAGGACGGGGCGGGACGTTGTTTTCTATTTCGTTATTTTCATCTTGGCTTTTTAGAAAAATAGGATGTCCCCTTCTTTCGTCATTTGAGGAGATTTTTGATTGACTTTTGAAGGGTTAGGAGGTACTTTCAAAATAGACGAATAAAGGAAAAGGAAATCAATGAATCGTAAAGGATTGTTCAGCAAGATAAGAATCACGGAAAATCTAAATAAATCCGGCACCTTCCTGCGGGGTATTAAACCCCGCAGGAAGATTATCTTAAGCCATTCATC
>JASEIE010000070.1 GCA_030024065.1 Thermodesulfobacteriota bacterium | reverse complement strand
CTTCAAAGTCTTCTTAAAACCGGTTGGCCGACAAGATTTACGGAATGGCAGAGCATCCGATTGAGCAATCTTGCCCTTCATATGATCGAGGGCAATCGGGGGATTCCTACGGAGACGAATTTCAGCGATGAGAGGATCGATCAGTTTAACAGAAGCGGACTTATTCCTCTGGTTTCCCCCGTGAATAAAGATGCTGCCTTCATCCCCAGAGAGACCACTGCAGGAGGGGGTTCCCTGAGTTACCAGCTCTTCCTTTCCAGAGTCACACAGTTCCTCTTTTGGTGCAAGGACCGTTTTGAGAAAGACCTTGAACCCACCCTTCTCGAGGAAAGACTGAAGAGGGCCTTCTCTCTATTCTGGGAGAGATCGGGAAACATCCTTCCGAGAGGGCTTGAGATTTCAGCAACAAAATCCAAACCGGACCAACCTACGCTGGTCAGGATCCAAATCGATCCATCCCGCCAGGTCTTGCCTTCCGGACAGAAATTGGAATTGGAATTGAACTGGTAAACCAAGAAGGGCAAATCAATAAAGAATTCCTAAAAAGCCCAATATACCGTTCACCCTGAGTCCCGCCTAGGCGGGATCGAATGGTAATCAGCATCATTTCAACTGAACCACATAGACGTCGGTTTCTTCCTCTGTGGAGTAAGGGCCGAAGAGGATCGATTCGGGAAATCCCTCGATCTTAACAAAGTAGGAGGCATCCGCATCCATCTCGTTCTGAGCCGCCCAGGCCGTGTATTCCTTTCCGCCTAAATTCAATTTCATTCCCTTTAACGGATAACGGAGGCTCGATTGTGTGGGAAGGCTTCCTTTAGGGCCGACCGCATGGAAGGTGATCTCAGCGCCTGATACTCCAAACATGGCTCCGGGCCAGGAGCCATTCCATGGGCCCACTTCAATCCACTGCCCGATATGGGGATTGCCGTAAGTATCGAGTCGATACTCAGGCAGGATCTCCTTGACGGGCGTGTTCACCTTGACCACCAGTTTGGCAGCCATACCCGGATCGGCCAATGATAAGAGGTCGCTACCCTTTAAGGACGTGGGAAGCGTTTCAGCAGAGGGGACCGCCCCTTCGGTTAGAAGAATGAGTATTGGGAAAGAGACACCTCTTTTGGCCTGGAGGGTGAGGGTTAGAAGGGAGAGACCATACCGGATGGAAGGATTTTTCAAATTCTCACTCGATGCGAGTATAAGCCAGAGCGAGATTTCAGGTTTGATCAACTCCTCTCTTGGCTTTGCCCATGCCATCTTACTGATCTCGTCCTCCCAGAAATGGCCCTTCACATCAAGACCATAAGGTTTCAATTGGGCGATCAGGTTCTTTACCCTCTCTTCGGATGGAATGATGGAGGTCAACCAGACTGTTTTCATTTAGTTGTCCTTTCCTGAATCAAGGATTTCCGATGGCCACCAGACTCATCTTGCCATCTTTATTTATATTGAAAGAATAGACATTCTTTACCCGGGGCTTTAATTCGACCTCCTGCTCGAAAGGTTTTTCGGTATCCGTTCTGAGAAGGTATTTTCCTTCTTCGATCGTCAGAGGAATCCCTACTTTTCCTTTGGCCACCACTTGTCCCTTTTTATCGGGTTCGGTTGAATAGAGGCCATAGGTGAAAGACATGATTTCAGCATCAATAAAGGCGCTCAAGAGCTCATGGGGAGAGGCGGCCTCGAGATAGACGCTTCCGCTTGCCGTGGCGAGCTTATGATAAAAATCCCTGATTTTTTTACCCTCTTTATCATCCGGGCCCCGAAGGCCGTAGAGAATCGGGCTGAAATGGATCTTTTCATCCACCAGCTTTTTTATGGAATCAAACGCAGAGACAGTCAGGTCATCGAAGTTGGGATACTCCCTTTTCAACCTTTGCTCCCATGCCTTATCTTTGGCGATATTTTGAGCCAACAAGGGACCTGTCTCCTCTCCATCCGTGATCAGGATGGCAGTGGAGTTGGGCAGGCCCCTGAGAAGGCTGTGAGCCTTCAACACGCTATATCCGATTGGCGTATCACCGATGTAGGCCTTATCCGATCCAAGGAATTGGATGGCCTTGAGGAAGTCTTTTTGATCGAAACCCTCCTTTGGAGAGCTATAGACCAGTTCAACATCAGCGCAGGCTTCCATGGCCCTGATGTAATCCTTCCGGATGATGATCCCCTCTGAAGAGAGGCCTGGGGATTTTTTACTCCCGAATACGAGGAGCCTTACCTGATCCTTCGATCCGAAAAGGGTCACAATCTGTATTAAGCCATCATAAGCTGCCTCAAACCGTTTCAGGTCTTTTCCTTCGAGCTTCTCTCTCATACTGCCCGAGGCATCGTAGATGATCACGATGCGGCTCTGGCCGGTTAAATTTTTAAGGGCATGATAGATCTCTTTCTTTTTCTCAAGAGCTTCACGGGATAAATCAGGTTGACCGGTTGGAGATCTGTGACCGACCAGAAGGAACTCCGTTTTAACTTTATCTTTGGGAGGTGGAAGGGGCGCCGGCGCCGGTTGCCTACGGGCACAACCATTCAGAAATAACAGAACGACAATAAAGGTGGGAATAATTTTTTTCATCATATGATCACCTGCCTATCACGTTTAGCCCTCTCACCCCACCTTCTCCCCGCTGGGAGACTGTGTCGTAATCGCAAGAAGAGGGGAAGAGGCAGTCAGGTTCCAAAGCTTTAGAATGTGGGTCTTTTAGACGATGGGGAATTGTTGTTTGTATAAAATCGAATTTTTTCATATGCTTGGCACGCCTGAATCCAAAAGGTTAAAGGTTACCACTCTAAATCTTTTCCACCTGACCGCCTCTCCCCCTCTTCAAAAAGTCGGTTTTTTAATATTACGACAAAGTCTCTGGGGAGAGGGGAAGGGTGATGGGCGGAGCCTGTTACCCATAGATCATTTGGCCATTGACCTCCCAGTAATAACTCCCCCCGAATGGGGGTTTCCGGGTATAAAAGTCCGCACCGAAGGGATCCTTCATACAATAGAGATCGCCTCCGAAGGGGGATTTGGCAGAAGCCTGCCCGGCCCCCTGTGCCGTTCCCCTGGCTGCTTCCTTCCCTCCCGAGAGGATCGATCTGGAAGGCATTGATCCACCCCCCGATCCAATTCTTTCAGATTTTGGCATGTTGGTTTCCTCCTTTCTATTAGATATTCATTTTATCGTTTTTCTTTGATCTCCTCCAATGTCCTTTCAACTGCCTTTTTTAAATTCTCTGTCAACGCCATCTTTTTCAGGGCGAATTCACCAATCTTTCGTAACTCATCCTTTGCAGGGTCGGTCATCAAGTGGCGGGGAGGTCGGGCAACCGGTGACCGGGCTGTATACCATTCGCCTGGTCGGTAATCGAACAAGGTCTCGACCAGTGCTGGCCGAAGCGATGGGGATAGGGTCCCAGTGAGCATACGGTGGCAACACTGGAGCACAGCCAGGTCATTACGGCGAGGCAGGATGCTCTTGTGCATCCAGGCAATCTTAGTATCATCTTCGTGACCAGACTCAGCCATCTTCTTCTCCAGCAGAGCCAGAGCCGGAGGCGAACGGTTTTCCAGCAGGGCTTCAATGGTCAATGGGGCATAGCCGTCATCAGGCCGACAGTGTCTGTCCCAGTAAGCCACCACTTCGGGCGGTGCGGGTCGAATCCGGGCACAGGCCTGGATGAGCAGAGCTGCAGTTGAAGGCATCCTGTCATTGTTGTAGGCCGGCGAAGCAGTCAGTTCTATCAATACGCGATGAGCGCTCGGGGCAATGTTTCGGCTGAGGACATCCAGGATCCACCAGAGGCGTAGATGCTTGGGTCGGAGGTGGTCGTAGTCTTTAAGGGTGTTGAGTCGGCTCAGAAATACAGAGTCGGCCAGGAAGGGTTTAAGGGCGGCGTGGTCTTCGGGCTGTCTACTGGCGGCCAGATGCTCGGCTGCAGTCTTAAGGGCTTTGGGGTCTGACGACGCTCTGAGTATTTGAAGGTGGTTCTCCATCACTTTCTCCTCAACCGTATAGGCCACCGTCAGTGGAAAAATCCCTATGAGGATGGAAACCAATAATATAAGCAGGAGATTCATAATCATTCTCATCCTTATTTGATTATTGTTTTTTTTCTCTGTCCCCGATCTCTGACAGGACAGCCTTCACAACCAGGGCCTGTTCTTGAGTTAAAGTGATGCTGTCCAGGGCGAATTCACCAATCTTTCGTAACTCATCCTTTGCAGGGTCGGTCATCAAGTGACGGGGAGGTCGGGCAACCGGTGACCGGGCTGTATACCATTCGCCTGGTCGGTAATCGAACAAGGTCTCGACCAGTGCTGGCCGAAGCGATGGGGATAGGGTCCCAGTGAGCATACGGTGGCAACACTGGAGCACAGCCAGGTCATTACGGCGAGGCAGGATGCTCTTGTGCATCCAGGCAATCTTAGTATCATCTTCGTGACCAGACTCAGCCATCTTCTTCTCCAGCAGAGCCAGAGCCGGAGGCGAACGGTTTTCCAGCAGGGCTTCAATGGTCAATGGGGCATAGCCGTCATCAGGCCGACAGTGTCTGTCCCAGTAAGCCACCACTTCGGGCGGTGCGGGTCGAATCCGGGCACAGGCCTGGATGAGCAGAGCTGCAGTTGAAGGCATCCTGTCATTGTTGTAGGCCGGCGAAGCAGTCAGTTCTATCAATACGCGATGAGCGCTCGGGGCAATGTTTCGGCTGAGGACATCCAGGATCCACCAGAGGCGTAGATGCTTGGGTCGGAGGTGGTCGTAGTCTTTAAGGGTGTTGAGTCGGCTCAGAAATACAGAGTCGGCCAGGAAGGGTTTAAGGGCGGCGTGGTCTTCGGGCTGTCTACTGGCGGCCAGATGCTCGGCTGCAGTCTTAAGGGCTTTGGGGTCTGACGACGCTCTGAGTATTTGAAGGTGGTTCTCCATCACTTTCTCCTCAACCGTATAGGCCACCGTCAGTGGAATGGTGCCTACGGATTGACTATTGGACTCTCCCAAACCGCCGTGGCCTGGAGAATATCAAAATCCTGGTTGATATTCGCCGCGATTCCCCACCGCATGATGTTCTCAGGATCGGGGTAGGTCAAGCCATCAAAAAATATTCCGTCCGCAACGAGACCCGAAGGTTCATCGGCATCCGGGCCTTCCACACGATGTCCCAAATTGAGTATGTGCCCTAGTTCGTGGGTGATGACCAACCCATAAAGTTCGTCATTATTTGGATCTGTGGCATCCACAGAATTACCAGTAACATACATTCCGAAAAGACGTGGATGATTGGTGGGTCGAAGGTGGCTAATCAGACTCATCGTGGCTGTGCCTGCAGCTGCATCTGGAGGTACTCCAGACCCACCGGCAACATTCGTACTATTGGTTGAAGTGACCCAGGAACTGGAAGGAGAACCATTGTCCCGAAGGGTTGGCCGTGTGCCAGCAGCAAGTCCAACAGCCAATTTAGAATCGGGAAAATAACAGGCCGCACCCAGGGCGCCATCCTCATCCGAATGAACATAGGCAAAGTTGAGCACAGGCGGCTGACCAGCCGGTGCATTTCGATAATTCAACCGCACAGAGCGATTCTGCGCATTGCGGTCCATCTGCCACGTCCAGCCTCGAGGTACGCTGATTCGAAATATCCCATCAACAACGTTCCCGTTGACGCGTACCAAGCGGGCTCCATTGTTGAGCGAGCGATTGGTATCACGTACAAGCTCTATGCCGATCTGCCTCAGAAACAGATTGGCCACAGCCAAATGGCGAAGAACATCCTCTGGCCGAGCGCTTGGCTGAGAACCAGCCGGCCCGTTCAGAATGTTAAACCGACAACGCAGGGTTCGGATTTCCCGGACAATGGCACGATACTGAGCCAGAAGAGCGCCTTCGAAACGGACTTCCAAACGAACCTGTCCCGCACGGGTGCCATAGACAAAGACGCGACGGCCCCGCGGTTGACCAACAAAGGCAACTTGTGCGCCGCCTGACACAAACTGCTGTGACCAAACCAGACGAGCATCATTTTCAGTGAAATTCAGCTCACCAGGCCGGTAGTATGTGACCTCAATGCGGGCGGCTGTGCGAACCGTTGCGTTGGCAGCATCGAGGATAGGAATAACCGATGGATTGGGGAAGATATTAGGTTCTGGAGGCGTACCCGTCCAATGGGCGGCTGTGGGCGTGGTTGCACCTCCTAGATTGGGCGCTTCAGGAGGAGTGGAGGCGGGTATATCCCGTCTTGGCAATCCTGTGGTCGGAAGGGGTAACACCGGATGGATTTCCAAACGCAGCCGGCGGGCCGCGCCCCCGACCGTGTTGTAGGAGGCACTACCGCTCTCCTGCCGACAGATGAATACAGCACCGCCCGGATGTGAACCAAATCGCCCACCAATCTCCAGTTCCACTCTTCCCTCAAGAATGAAGTAACTCGTTGGATATCGCAGCGATCTCTGTCTCCAGGGTGGTCGAATGGTGTCCCGAATAGCAGCGCCCAGCCTGTCATCCACAAACGTGTCCTCGTCCCAGGCCTGGAAGCTAATATCCACCCCGGCTGAATATGCTGGTAGATCAACATCCACAATGCGGGACCACCTGTTCACATCCAGGTCGATGTGTCGGCCCTCAATCGCATCGATGATCGTTTCACGGTTTCCAACTGTCTGGCCGCCGATGGAGGCGTCAAAGTAGTAATTACCGGAGTTGCCCGCGTCGCCGGAGTTGATGACATGGACCCGAGAAAAGATGATTTTAATTCGATGTGGCATTCTTTTTACTCCTCAGGGCCGCTTAACAACCGCCCAGAACCTCATGACCCATGGGCGTCACGGATTGCATCCTTCGTCTGCTGATCGACCCTGCCCGTAACTTCAAGACCATGCTTGGCCTGGAACTCACGGACCGCCTCCTCATATTCGGGTGTCTCCTGTTCGTTGCTTTCACCGCAAGGGATGCCAAGATTGAACAGACGCTGCTTGACTCCGCTGACGGTCTCGATTGGATTTAGGTGCCCAAGGTTCAGCGGGATGGTTCTCTCGCGCTCTGTCCCTAGTTCAACGATGAGGCGGCCCACGCGGGCATTCGGTGGTATCTGCACTTCAAGGCGACCATCATTATCTGTTTGGTCTTCCCCTACGACCTGGCCGTCGATTTGCAGCACGAAGGGCGCATTGGCCCAAGGCTCATCTTCCCGTTGCTCGGGCGGTGGTTCATTGTTGATCGTCAGGTCACGACCGCCCCGTCCCCGCTCGATCGTCTGACGCGGTTCTTCGGTTTGTTGATCCTCAGGCGGCCGCATAAGCCGCAGTCGAAGCTTGGCGGGGGTCCCTTTCTTCCTGAAACGATGTTTCTGTTCCGTACCTCCCGACTCCTCTTTCTTGTCTTTATCCGGGACAAAGACCACATCTCCAGGATAGAGAATATTGGGATCTTTTCGCTTTTCTTTCAGTTTGGCGTTCTTCGGGTGATTCCAGACCTTCTCCCAGAAAAGCCCATGCCTGGTTGCGATGCTGGAAATACAATCACCCTGCTTGACTTTGTATTCGGGCATAATTTTCTCTCTGGAGATTTATTCTTTTCTAAGACTTCTAATCTGTCTGAGAATTTTTTTCTGATCCTCAGGAGAAAATTCATTTCCATAGAAACGAAAAAATAGTTCCTTCCTTATTTCCTCCTCGCTCGCCGTGGGTTTATTCCTTCTTATGGATGCGAGAGCCTGTTTGCGGGCCAGGTTAAACATCGAGAACCCCATTTTTAATCTCTCCTGACCGCTTCTTTTCATCATCATTGAAATAAACTGCTTTTCGATTTCAGGACTGGTATCTCTCACTTCCTTGCCTCCTTATATACCTCTTCCAGTTCGTCGAGCATAAACCATGTTCCTACTCTTTTAAAGCAAAATCAAATATCTGTCTTGCCATGGCCGACTTACAGCAGGAGAAAATGAGTTTGTTAAATCAAAAGATTTGACCCCATGACCCCAAGACCTGCCCTCATTTATCAAGAAAAACGGAGGCTGAAAAATAATGTTTCTTCTTGCTCATAGGCTATCTTTTTCCTTTGACAGGTGCCTTTTAATGAGTGACCCCATCACAATGACTATTGCGCCTCTAAAAACTTGGCCATCCCTTGCCAAGATCTATCTTCTTTACTGCCTTAGAGCAATTCGAACAAAAAGATAGGGTTTGATTGGAGGCACCAAACATGATGCACTTTGACCCAGAAATGTCCTTCTCCTCAAATTCGTTCTTAAGTGGAAGCCCGGCGTGGCAATGCGAACCGGCGTGGCCCCTGCCCGAGTAATTCGTCGGCACCTTCTCGAGGTCACCAGCCCCGTCAGGGACCATGCCAATCATATGGCCTACTTCGTGCAACAAATCATGAATCGAATCGCCCACAGGGATCTTTTGCCACCAGGCAAGGCTTGGTAAGAAAATAAGGTTTGTCGTTTGTCCACTCCCGAACGAATCACCTTTCCATCTATCACCCGCTATCTCTCCCCCTGCCATATTGTGCACGACTCGAACTTCGAGGTGTATTTTCCCGCTATTGGTTTTAGGACTCAGGTTGGCTACCCGTACCCGAATCTTGTCGCACTTGGTGGAGTTGACTGGTAAAGGGGTACAATCCTCCCGTCTGATTTTTGCTTCTACCTTGTTGGTCGAAACAAAATTTCCATTATAGAACCAATCTTCGCCTGTGTATTGATCCTTTTCCATCCAGAGAAACCTTCGCTTGCCTGTCCGGTCGATGATGGGGATTTCGACATCAGGCGACTTTGGGCCAACGCGAATCAGTCCCTTTGCCGGATATTCTTTTAGATCCACCCGATCTCTCTCCCCCATCTGATCAACATAGGCAATCGCCACAACATAGGGCTCGCGTTTTGGGGCCTTAGATTCTTTATTTCTGTAGGCTTGCCGGATGGCATCTAAAAAGTCATTGGATACTTCATAAGGTCGAAATTCCATTTCGATAGCCTTTAACTGTACAACCTCAACAAAACGCTTATCCATTTCTCTCTTGAACCCATCAATGTTCGAGAGACCGATAACCGTTCCATTCTTCTTCATTTTGATTTCCTGAACAAAGAGCCTCCGCCAAACAACAATATCTTTAGATATAACCTCGGCGCCACAAATGTCCTTGGCCACAATCCTGAAGGTCTGGCCGCCTGCTGCAGATAATGTCACTTCAATAATCTTCGTCCCATCTGCTTCCGTCTCTCCATCTACCCAATTCTCAGGATCGTAACAATAATTCGGGTTCTCCCCTTTTTCCTCGTTCGAATATTTCAATTCATCCCATCCAAAGATCAATTGGAAGCTGAATTTTTCCTTCCCAGGGAGCTGGAAGCGCACTTTGCCCCGAAGCTTTCGCCCCAGGCGATCGATGTTCCGGATTTTGGAGTCAGGGATTTGTATGTCATCGATCCATTTGGGATCCTTAGGCAGACTTACATATTGCCGCACAGGGCTGTTCGCCTCCGGCCCATCCCCCTCGAGAATCGCTACGGATTCGATGCGGTTCCGCCCATTAAAGACCTGGTATCCTTTTTCATTACGGGCGACGTCAAAACTCATAGTATTTCCTTTATTAGCATCCATAGACTTGTCTAAGCCTTTCCAGGGTTTGCTGATCGGTCTTCCCTGATTCGGTTAAACCTTCCTGCTTTTGGAAGGCTTTGATGGCGGCTTCAGTCTTGGGACCAACCACTCCATCGATCTTGCCACAATCAAACCCGAGATTATTCAGCCTCGCTTGTAGGCCTGTAATTCCATCAATAGGGTCAAGATGGCCTAAATTTAGATGATATTCATCCGGCCTTTTCCCAATTATAATCTTACCCTTCTTGGCGTTGGGGGGGATGGGATGCTCCAGCCTGCCATTGGTATCTGTTGTTCCTGGAAAGATCTCACCATTTATTTCCAAAATATAGGGCTCTTGGGCCCGAGGCCGATCAGCAATTTTAAGTTGAAGTCGTATTATAGCGGGTGTACCCTTTTTTCGAAACCGGTGTCGATGCTCCGTGGCCTCCGATACCTGCTTTTCTTCTTTGTCAGGGATAAAAATTACATCCCCGGGGTAGAGGACATTGGGATCTTTCCGTTTTTCCTTAAGCGTTGCGTTCTTCGGGTGATTCCAGACCTTCTCCCAGAAAAGCCCATGCCTGGTAGCGATGCTTGAAAGACAATCCCCCTGTTTGACTTTGTAATCAGGCATTTTTAGAAATCCTTTTTCTCAGGAGCCATAGATTTCAGTAAGCTTATTTTTTGTTGCTTCATCTGCCTCACCTGATTCTGTGAGATGATGTTTCTTTTGAAAGGCTTTGAAGGCATTCGTTGTTCTGGGTCCCAAAACGCCGTTTGCAGGACCGCAATGAAACCCAAGATTATTGAGTCGTTTTTGGATCCCTATTAATTCATTGAGGGGATCCATATGCCCCAGGTTCAATATATACTCCTCCCGTTTTTTTCCTATGAAGAGCTTTCCTTTTTTGGCATTCGGCGGAATAGATTGCTCAAGCTTTCCGTCAGCATCGGTTGTCCCTGCAAAAAAAATCCCATCCACTTCAAGAACATAGGATTCATTCGCCCGGGGTTGGTCATTCCTCATCAGACGAAGGCGTACCTTCGCGGGGACGCCTTTTTTCCGAAAATGATGTCTCTGCTCTGTTGAACCGTTCTCCTGCTTTTCTTCTTTTTCAGGGATAAAAACCACATCTCCGGGATATAGAATGTTTGGGTCTTTTCGTCTTCTCTTCAAGTCTGAATTGTTGGGATGATCCCAGATCTTCTTCCAGAAAAGGCCATGCCTTTGGGCAATACTGGAAAGACATTCCCCTTCTTTGATGGTATATTGGGGCATGGAGGCGGTTCCCTCTCTTTCTGCTTTAAGACCCTGAAGTTTCAGGGGTCGGGGATTCTATTTCTTCAGGCTCTGAACTTGTGGGTTCAGGGAAGGGGCAATCTTCGCCTATGTGAGGCCGCCATAGCCCATACTTTTGTCGACCCGACAGAACATCACTCAAACTCCTCTGCTCAATTCGAACCTTCCCCTCTTCCGAAGAAGAGGCTTCTATGATCTCTACCTCCGCATCTTCCGTGTCCCGACTGACAACCCTGTAAACAATTCTTATATGATTGAAGTCACCTTCGGGATTACCCGTATCGATCAAATCCCCTGGCTGGACAAACCCCAAGACTCTTCTTGAAAACCAATTTTCGAAATTTCCCCCCTCCCTTACCCATCTCCTCCGTCCAGACCTCCATACCCAATTGTTCCACTGATCCCACAGTGGGTAGGATGGAACCGGATTTCCCTGCCGATGGGTACTTCGCCGCCATTGAGGATAGGTGGTTCCCCATCCCATATTTACCAAAATACCCGCCGCGCTGGGGAGCCCTGTGCAATCCAGGCCATATCCCTGGTATCCCTGCCCTGCATTAACCTGGGTGCTTCTTGCTCCGGGCGATTTCCCGCCAAACCACTTCCCTCCAACCTCATAGGGAACACCAAGAAAGATCGATGTCCAGCGAAGGAATTCAACAACATTTGGATCAGGATCGGGAAGCGGATGGGGAAGCTCATTGTGAGCGCATTGCTGGAGCGCTGCTTCAGGCTCCTGAATATTTGCCTCACGGATGCAGAGATGAAGGCTGCACCCGGCGTTTCGTTCTGTGTTGTTTACAGGACAGGAGACTTCTTGGTCATCCAAGGTAACCCGTACCGCAAAGCGATGGGTACCGGCAGCCAGGCCATTCGGCCATGTGACCGTCCAGCCGTGAGAATCCTGATCAGGAGTAATATCCTCCGGCTCATCATAATAATAGGGCCTGGGATCATTAGCTCCAGTGAGCGTTGTCTTGTAGGCCAGCTTGAACCATGCAAATTCCGGATGGGGCCAATCCGAAGGCCAAACAGCCACTTCCACGTCTTCGGGAAGCCTCTGAATCCTCCAGGACTCAAGATTAGGAACACTGCCAAAAGGATTCATGTCGGGTCTGGCCTGCTCCATGTTGACCCTGCCGTTTCCTGCTACTCCCCGGCAAGGACAGCAATAGAGCCCATCGTTTCGAAAATATTCATAGGGATTCTCTGGATCAGCTCCTGGCCAAAAGGCATATGGCTCCCCCGTCTCATTACCACCATCAAGAGTGGCCCAGACAATGGCCTGAAGTTTAACCTGGTCTGAAGAATATGGAAACATGTCCCGAGGCCAGGTCCGATCCTGTTCATTATCATTGTGAAAGAATATCTCAACCTTTCTCAGATAAATTTGTTGAGACAGGGTGTCTATGCCCTCCGAATCTCTGTTCCACCGTGAGATATTTTCTTCAGGCATCTACGCTCCTTTTGGTCCTAACCTCCAATCAATACGGTACGGGTGGCCGCCAGTTTTGAATCGCCTAAAAAAACACCGCACCCGCCCATATCCACCATCCAGCGGGCCGCAGGCATGCCACCGATCAAAACCGTGGCGCTTCCCTTGACGATTGGAACAGAGGGAGGCACGGCTGGCGGAGGGCCTGCCTGTGGCGGATGGGCAATGCCCGCCGATAGGGCACCTGTACAGGTCACAAAGTCTCCTACGACTGCGGCTGGAAGATATTCGATAAGAACAGTCATGGGTCGCCCTGGTAAAGGCGGACCAATCACTCCACTTGGCACGAGTTGATCATGCGTGATGGGATCCAAAATTCTTGCCGCAGGAAACATAGCAAGCCTCCTCCATGATTAAAGAGAACCTCTAATAACTCCCAATTTGTCACTCCTGTCCCGTAACAAGTACGGGATAAACTCCGGCGGGAGTTCAGTAATGTCAAAAACTTCTGGATTCCTGTTTTCACAGGAATGACATTTTTAGAGGTAGCCTAAATTTATGCCTTCTCCCAGGCGTCTTTATCGAGGTTGGGGAAAGTTATTTTACAGGAGCCAGGGTCGATGCCGTCTACACGGGCAAAGCCCTTCTCATCCAACGTCCCCTCGGCAACCGTCTTCCCATCAGGTAGAGTCACTTTGTACCGCTCTCCTGGAACGGGATTGTCTTCTTCGTCAAAGAGTTCAATCTCAATCCAGCTTTTTTTATCTTTCTCCTCTTCATCGGTGGGGTCTTTGTGGCGTTTTTCTTGACTGCTTACATCTTTTCCGGGAACTGCATCCGCAGCGGCATCCGGAGGGGAGGGTGCAACCGGAGGCACAAGAGAGGCGGCAGCCGGTGCAACAGGTGGGCCGCTGCCGCTATTGATGTTAACCAGAGGGGCTCCCATAATAAAAATAGCCGCGGGGGTAAGAACAATACTGCTTCCTCCTACCTTAAGCTCCATGCCGGTCATCCCCTCTATCTTTACATTCATTCCTTTCAGATGGTAGGTCGCTGTCACATTTTCGCTGTGATTCGCATTGAAGCTCTCGATCATATTCCCCGTGACTTTGAGAGAGGAGGAGCCTGTCACCTCCACCGCGCTCTTGCCACCGACTTTCAGGTTATAGTCGCTCTTGACCTCCCGAAACTCACTCTTTTCAACCATCACATGCTTATCGAATTCGATCTTCTCTTTTAAATCCCGCTTAACAATAAGATGCCGG
>JASEIE010000006.1 GCA_030024065.1 Thermodesulfobacteriota bacterium | reverse complement strand
GGGATGCCATCCACCAGGACGGTGCAAGCTCCGCATTCGCCGATTCCACAGCCCTCCTTTGTCCCGGTGAGGCCCAGTTTCTCACGAAGAATCCGTAGGAGGGTCCAGTGAGGAGGGACATCAACTTGAATAGATCTGCCATTCAATATAAATTTGATCATTTGCTCCACAACGTCTTTCATGCCCCTCAGACCTCAACGCCGAAGTATTGGATAAGAACCTCTTTCTAACTGATTCTCGTTCGATTGGTCACTCATCCCTTTTTTTAAATTTTCCAATGATGTCTGTTCTCCCTGTTCCGTGGGAATCGAGCTATACGGCCAGTTCTGGTACGATTTCTCGAATCGATTTTTCTACCAACTGTTCAACTAACGGTCCGGGTTCTCTGATCAACTGACAGGTGGTACAGTCGATAGCCCCACCTGCGCCTTCTCCACCGGCAGGCTCATCATACGCAACGGCAATCACTTCAATCCCCCGTTTTTCCATCTCCCTTCTGACATTGTCCGATCCTGCGGCCGTAACGACTTTTCCCGGTTCAACGACGACCATATTGCATCCTGACTTCAGATACTCTTCAGGAGAAGCCTCGATGATATCGAAGTCCAATCTTTTAAGGAACTTCACGAAGTTATACTCGACCATGGGAGGGTACAGAACGGCTGTCCTGACATCAGGAAAGGCCACCCACATGTCTGGATGGGAAGTTCCCCCGGCGGGCCACTTTACATTATCTAAGAATCCTGGAACGCGTGCATTAATCATCTCAATACCATGCATCTTGAAAATCGGTTTGAGCTGCTCGATTCCCTCCCGATTCATTATAATGCCTTCGGTGACAATAAAATGGTTATCATCGAGCCAAACACATCCACCGACCTCTCCAATGCCATTTCCGTGAATGGTGTAGAGGATGGGAACGCCTATCTCTGTCAAGGCCCGTGTCCATATGACCTCCCTTCCCCTCGACACAGGATTCCACGCTGCTCTGGGAATGATGGCCCCTCCGTCAATGACTGTTGCCGCATCCGCTGATGAGCTAAACCATTTAATGAATCCATAAGGTCCAAGGGCAGGCTCAGGGGGCTCTACTTCATAAACAACAATTCCCAGCTTCTCATAAACCTCCACAAGGGCGTGGTATTGGTCTAACCACCTGCCTAAGTCAGGTTTCTTGGGAGGAAGTGCTCTATTGGGAACCCAGTAAGCCACGGGATCTTCATAGTAGGGTTTTCTAATTTCGTTCTTTGTTGGCGGAGACAACAGGACCGCCTTCAGCCTCCCGTTTCCCCGTGCCCCCCATTTTTGACCGTAAAAAGCTTCTACCTCTTCTTCGAAGGAAACGTGATCATGAAGATACCAGGGTTCAGGAGGCTTACCTTCTCGGAATCCAGGAACTCTCTTTATTCTTTTTCTATGTTCTTCAAGGAGTTCTTCTTCTGACATCTCCTTAATATTTTCTGGGAAAAGAAAAGGGATATCCTCATGTGTTATTTTTATTTTTTTAACCATAATCTCAACTCCTCAAGGGGTCTTATAGACTCTTACTAACAGCTTACTGAAAGTCTGAAAAAATGCTGCTCTGAGTGCGAATCCTGATAGTAGCGGTTAATGTTACTTTTTCGGGTATTGCATTGCAAAGCCATCATCCAGGCTCTTCGCCACTCCATGAAATGATGAATGCCAACGGCTGATGATCACCTTCTTGTCCGTATAGAAATCGATCGCCTCATTGGCACGGCCCCGGATGTCGCCAAACATGGAGATCTTTTTCCCTCCCACCGGAAAATAGGCGATCGGAGCAGGCGTACCAATGTTGATTCCCACCTGTCCTACCTGGACGAGACGGGCGAACTCCCGCGCCCAGCCTCCATTTTCCGTATAAAGATTGGCCGTGTGGCCATAGGGACTTGCGTTGATGACCTGAACACCTTCTGCCAGATCTTTCACCTTCTTCAGACAGCGAACCGGTCCAAAAACCTCTTCCTGAAAGATCCGCATCTCAGGCTCCGCTTCTACAACGGTTGGACCAAGGAAGTGGCCCTTTGGGTACTTCTCGACCTTGGGATTTCGGCCGTCCATGATCAGCTTTGCGCCGTCCTTGATCCCCCTGTCAACTTCCTGCAGGATCTTTCCAAGGGCATCCCTCGATACGACTGGTCCCAGGGTGACGCCTTTGTCCATTCCGTAGCCCAGCACCAGTTTCCTGGACAGCTCGATAAACTTTTCCTTGACTTTCTCATAAACCTTTTCCACAGCCAGCACATTCGATACCGCAAAACATCGTTCTCCAACGTGACCAAAACAGGAATCGACGACGTTCTGCATGATCTCGTCAATGACCGCATCCTCAGCGATCAAGACATGGTTCTTCGCGCCTCCCTGACACTGCGCCCTCTTCCCATGATTGATGGCAGTCTTGTAAACATGTTCGCCCACATTCGAAGAACCGACAAAGGTCACACCGACGACTCCGGAATGGGTAGTCAGGGCATCGCCCACACCACTTCCAGAGCCGTGAAGGAGATTGACCACTCCCTTCGGGAAATCACATTCCTCCAGAATCTCGATGATCCTTGTAATGGTCATGGGACAGAGCCTGCTCGATTTGATGATGGCCGTGTCACCGGCGGCAAGGGCCCAAACAAAATAGAGCGCGATCATCGCAGGAAAATTGAAGGGGGGAAGGAAAACAAAGGGTCCGAGGGGCTCGCGAATATACATGGTATCCACCCCGGTCCCTACATCCTCGGCATGGCTCCCTTTCATAAGCTCCGGGCCCGCACAGGCATGCTCAATGTATTCCATAGCACGGGTGATTTCCCCTCTGGCATCCGGCAGTGTCTTTCCGTTTTCGTTGACGATCAATTCAGCGATCTCTGTCTGATGTTGCTGCAACTTTTCATGAAAATCGAACATAAACTTTGCCCGCCGTGGAGGAGGGGTTATCCTCCAGTTCCAGAATGCGTCCTGTGCGGCCTTGACCGTCCGGTCAATCTCCTCTTTTGTCGTCTCTGGAGCAAGCGCAATCACCTCATCCAGTGCCGGATTTTTTACCTCTAACCATTTTTCCGTTTTCGATTCCACCCACTGTCCATTGATGTAGTTTTTGAGTCTTTTTGTCTCCATTTCTGATCCTTTCTAAATTATTTTATTTTCCCATCATCCTTGCCTAACTCTTTGAAATTTAAACTTTGGGCTCTGATTCAGCCCGGAATTCATTGTAATCCCCTGGCCGGCTCACGGGCTCGCCGATCACCCAGCGATGTCTGACACAATCGTGAGTATAGCTCATGTTAATATCCAAAGTATCAGGTATATCTTCGGGAAGGAGACCATAGGGAACAACACTTTTACTGATAATCTCATGGCAGCCGTCTTGTGGGCCAATTCCTAATTGCACCATATAAAGATATCTGTTGCACATTCGGTTATGGCAGTCGTGAACTCCTTTAACCTCGGCCGTTTCCTTGATAACCGTCATCATAGGACGGCATAGAGTGGACATTAAGGCATCCCCTTCCATAAGCTTATCGCGAGGGATATATTCACCCACTACTTTTGGTTCATACCTTGTTCTTGAATAGGAGGTGGAGAGCTTTTCGCGCAAATTGTCTTTATTGAATACAGCCATATCACAAACTTGTTTGCCTTCTAAATCAATAATACGAAGATGTTGGCCTTTTTTTACTTCTACGGCAAGGCCACTCTTCCCGGGCATAACTTGCTCAAATACTTTTTTCATACGGCCAACCTTCTCCTCCCACCTTACTGAGAGATGACCATTATAGTAAAGATTCCTTTGATTTCAATAGGGGCTGGATAAGAGGTCTCAGGCATCGTTCCCGCCTCAATGCATCGATGACCTCTGCCCTTTCATAAACAAGGGCTCCCTTCGGACAGTACTTGGCACACTGGGGCTCTCCACCACAGAGGTCACACTTGATCATTACCTGTTTCTCAACATCCAGGGTGATTGCCCCATAAGGGCAAACGAATGTACATGCCCTGCAACCCACACAAAGGTCCTGGCGCAGGATCACTCCCTGGGTATTTTTATCCCGGGTGATTGCGTCCATCGGACAGACATCCTGGCAGAGTGGAGACTCACAATGCTGGCAGACACCGGGAATATCCACTCCTGCCTCATCCACTCTTAGAATTCGGATTCGGGACTTAATCGGGTTCGATGCTTTTTCTTTCTCAAAAGAACAGACTACCTCGCAAATTCTACAACCGTTACAGGCATTGATATCGACCATTAAGATTTTTCCCATGTCACCTCCTCTCTGCCCCTCCCCCTAAAGGCGGAAATATGCTCAAAACATCTCCTTCTCTCAACTTTGATTCGGGTTTGCATTGGATTCCATTCAATAAAAGGATCTTTGGCATTTCCTTCGGAAGACCTAAGTTGTTTAAAATATCTTCGACTCGGGACTCAACCTCTACTTTCAATTTGCATGAATACGGACCACTTCCCTTCGGAAGATAGCGGTGGAAAATTGCAAAGAGTTTTACTTCAATCTCCATAAATGGGTGGCTTAAGATATCGATCTAATTTGTGATACCAGGGAAATGGGACAAAACCTTCGGATAACCGCTTGAACGGAAAACGATTCTGGATTGCAGTGAAGAGAATTCCGGCCTCCTCGGTCTTCCCGATGAATTGAGCCCCAACAATGGTCCCCCCGGCGATCAAAAACCGAATATAAAAACCTCCGGAGCCTTCTTCTAAAGTGTCTACCTCCGCCCCTTTCAACTGTTGACTCAACTGACCAACCGATCCCACGGCTATTCCAAAAAGATTCATGGCCAACCCAACCTGCATCCTCCCATAGGTGCTACCGATATCGATGCAATTCAGGCCTGCCACACGACCCATCTGCCTTGCGTTAAACCAGCGGAGTTGAAGGGCCGTTTCTCCGGTGGCAGGATCGACAGGCTCTGCACAATCCCCGCAGGCATAGATTCTTGGAAAGCTGGTCTCCATCCTCTCATTCACCTTTATCCCGCCGAGGGGCCCGATGTCTATCCCTGCCTCTGCGGCAAGATCGACCCTCGGCTTTATCCCGATCGCCATAACGATCAGGTCACAGGGGATTTCCTGATGATCTGTCTGGACAGCCCTTACTTCATGGCTCTTTAAAAGGATCTCTTTAACCGTCTCCCCGGCGATAACCTTCACCCCATTTCTTTCCAAGATGCTCTGGGCACGACGACCGACCTCCTCGTCCAAGATGCGAGGAAGCACCCAACGCCGACTGATCAGAGTGACCTTGTGCCCTCTCTTTCGCAGGGCCACTGCGGCTTCTACACCGATCAGCCCTGATCCGATGACAGTAACTCTCTCGGCCTTCGACCGGGCAAGCTTATCAGCATCGGCCAGGGTTTTCAACGGACAAATCGGTTTACCGTGGGAACCCTCTCCGTCATACATAATCGGCTCTCCTCCCGTAGCGAGAACCAACTTGTCATAGGATAAACTTCCCCTCTCAAGGACGAGGCGGTTTCTCCCCGGATCAATCTCTCTGACTTTTTCGCCGAATCGGATCTTGACACTCTGATAGTCCTTAAGGGACTTGAGGAAGACCCTTTTCCTCTGCAGATCTCCTGACACATAATAAGGAAGGACACAGGCGGAATATTCAGGATAAGGCTCTTCTGAAAGCATCATCACCTCTGGAAAAGAATCTTGCCCCCGGATCGCCTCCAGAGCGGTGTTTCCTGCCACCCCGTTTCCTAAGATGACAATCCTCTCTCGCTTCCCCAAGCTCATCTCCTCCTAGGAAGTTGGAATCCCTTTTTCTTTAACTCCTCAGCTTCTCCCTTCAATCCCAATTTTTCCATTGTCTCCAGGTAGGGCCAGCCGCTCTTCTTTTCGTACCCCTTTGCCTCATAGTACTCGTCGAGCATTTCATCCGCTTCAAAGACTCTTCCCTTCGCCGGTCCATCCGGCATGGGCTCATTAAGAAACCTCTGAGGAAGGTAGTCATCTTTGCGGCCGATCCCTGTTTCTCTGATATTGAAGGCTCTCTCCAGAGCGGTTACCCGATGGGTGACTTTAATCAATCCTTCATAATTAAGAGGAAGACCTGTCACGGCTTGATAAAGTTTCGGCAAAATTTCTCTCCGAAACATCAGTTCCCCCATAGAGGCAACGTAGGTGACATAAACCAACTTGCAGATCCCCAAAAGGTCTGTGAAGGTACAGCCTTCCTCGAAGAAGGCAACCACCTTGCCCTTTCCATCAGGGAGATGGGGATCAACCGCCTTCTTCGTCCCGAACATCTGTTCGATGACATCCAATTCGACCGTGGCAGGAAACTCTGAGAGGGAGTAGAGATGGTCGGCTCCCCGGCCTGCAGTCGCACAACAGAGGCCGTACATCTTATCTCCCCTCGCATCCTTCGAGGGATATTCCATTCCCTTCACCTGAATCGCATATTTCTCTGTCCCTTCTCCCAGCCTCTCTGCAATTCGTTTTACGCCCTCTGCCAGAAGATCCCCAAACCCATCCCGATAGGCGATCCTCTTAATCAGCTCGAGTTGAACCTTATAATCCCCCCAGTTCAATTCTAACCCGTCCGTCTCCTTCTTGGTTAAAAAGCCTCTCTGGTAGAGTTCAAAGACAAATCCCAACACACCCCCTGTGGAGTAAGTATCCAACCCTAATCGGTTGCAAAGTTCATTGGCCTTGATAATGGCAGGCAGATTGCTGTTCCCAACGCGGGCCCCCTGGTTCGTGAGTGTTGCATATTCCGGCCCCCCTGCACACCATGTCCCAGCAAATTCACCCTCTTTGATATAGGTATATCTGTCACACCCGATGGGGCACATGAAACAAGCTCTTCCCCTGCCAAGAGGCGTAAAACGTTCTTTCATCGTCTCACCGGAGATTTCGTAGGCTTTGTCGAAATAGCCAGTCTGAAAGTTCCGAGTCCCTAATGCACCGGTTTCGTTCACAATATTTAGAAGAACTGTTGTTCCCAGGCTGGGAGCAATCAACCCTGAAACCTCATCTTTCTTCAGATGCTGCAACAGTTCTTGCAGAATTTTCTTATATTCCATTTCATTGGCTACGGTTAGTTTCTTCGTCCCCCGAACAGCCACTGCCTTTAAATTCTTGGAGCCCATCACAGCTCCCATTCCGGTACGGCCTCCGGAGTGGCCATCGTAGGTCATCACGCAGGCGTACCTGACCCGGTTCTCACCGGCTGGGCCTATAGTGATGACCTCCACTTCGGATTGACCCAACTCCTTCCTGATCGCTCGAACAGTTTCCCGGGTATCTTTTCCCCAGACACTTGAGGCATCCCGGATCTCAACATGATCATCTTCAATCCAGAGGTAAACCGGGCTTTCTGCCTTCCCCTCCACGACGACAAGATCATAACCGGCGTACTTTAAGGCCGGACCCCAGTGGCCGCCAAAGTTTGCGTAACCGATGAGGCCCGTCAAGGGTGACTTCGCCGCAATCAGGGCCCTTCCCCCTGTAGGAGTAATTCCTGCCAGAGGCCCTATGGCAAACATGGCCAGGTTTTTCGGATCATAGGCATCCACGCCTTTTACTCGCTCCCACAGAAGCTTGGAGGTAAAGCCTCGCATTCCGATAAAGGAACGAACCATGCCGCCGTTGAGCCTCTCTTTTTTCACCTTTTCCGTTGTGAGATTCACCCACAAGATCGATCCCGCATACCCACCCCGAATCTGCTGCTCTTTGTTGGATTTCATATCCTGCTCCTGGATTTTTCTAAACCCCTGTGACCAACAACCTTCTCATGCCCCTTCCCTTCCAATTCGATGAAGAGGCTTTGATCATCCTCTATCCTATACTTAACGTTGCAATAACATGCCAAAACAGACTCGACGGGGACACTGTAAGCGCCTTGTAGCCGACATCAGGACATCGCCCTTTGGTCGGATCCCAGCTTCCCGTAACGCCTTTACGGCAATCATCCATGCGGCCATCGGACCCTTATCATTCACGACCCCGTTGCCGAAGATGGTATTTCCTTCAACCCAAGCCTGGCAATAGATCTTCTGATCCGACACCTTGAGACGCCAGACTTCATTCTTCCCAAGCGTGACATCCATGTAGCTGTTAAACGCAAGGGTAAGGCCATTGCCTGTTCCACGGTATCTGCCAAGAACATTCGCCCTTTCTTTTGAGGGGCCTATCAAGCAAGGCTCAAAGCTGTTCTTTTCCATCCAATCATAGACAAAAGCTCTTTTTCCTCCTTTCAAAATAATATCCTTTCACACCAATATCTTCCCTCCTTCTGTTTTTCTAATCCCTCACCTCCTCTCCCTGATGAGCCTCCATAGATTCTCTGAAGTGACAGGGATCTCTTTGACACGGATGCCTGTCGCCGCAGCGATTCCATTCAGGATCGAAGGAGCTGTTGGCAGCAAGGCGGGCTCACCCACGCCCTTCGCTCCGAATGGACCGGTCGGTTCTTCACTCTCCACCAGTAAAGAAGTCACTTCAGGCATATCAAGAGCTGTGGGGATGAAGTATTCACTGAATCGGGGATTTCGAATGATTCCGTCTTTCACCACAACCTCTTCCATCAACGCGTAGCCCAATCCCATGGAAACCCCACCCTCGATCTGCCCCACCACATTGGTTGGATTCACAGCCCTTCCTACGTCATGACTCGCCACCAGGTCCAGTACCTCCACCTCTCCGGTCTCCATGTCTACCGAGACCAGAGCTGCCTGTGCTGCAAAGGCGTAGGTGGCATAGGGACTCCCCTGCCCCGTTTTCATATCCAGGGGTGTCGTCTCCGGATCGAACGTTCCCTCTCCGATAGGCGAAACCCCCTCTTCTTTCAATTTTTTGACTACGTCGGAGATCGAAATCTTTTGACGGGGAGCCTCTGATGGGAAGAGAAATCCCTTATCGAGAACGACTTCTTCTCTGGCGACTCCGAGGATCGGTGCCGCAGATTCCCGAAGTAACTCTCGAAGATTCTCCGAAGCCAGTTGAACCGATCGGCCCACGACATAGGTTACCCGGCTCGCCGTCGATGTCCCTGAATCCGGACAGAGGTCCGTATCTCCGATCAGCAGGTGAATCCTTTCCGGAGCAGTTCTCAGCACTTCTGCAGCAATCTGGGTCATCGTCGTCGCAGAACCCTGTCCCATATCTCCACAGCCAAGGTAGAGTATGAAATCTCCTGAATCATTTGCTTCGGCACGGGAAAATCCCGGATTGGGAAGACCTGTTAAGCCAATTCCGTAGAACATGGATGCAATTCCCCATCCATATCGCTTCGAACCGAAAGAGATGGGTACGCCACGCCTCGTTATCTCCTCCTTCACCTTTGCGATCGTTTCCGCATAGCCCACAGAATCATTCAGATTCTGACACGTTGCAGTTAAAGAACCGGGCTTCATCCCGTTCTTCAGGCGGATTTCAAAGGGATCCATTTTAAGGGTTTCAGCAAGAATGTCCACCTGAGATTCGTAAGCCATTACGACCTGAGGCACACCAAATCCCCGCATGGCTCCGGCGACTGGATTATTGGTAAAGATGGCCCTTGCCCTCACATACACATCGGGTATTTCATAAGGGCCGGCGGCATGAGTGAGAGCCCGTACAAGGATCGAGGGACCATAAGAGGTGTAAGCTCCTGTGTCCGCGATGATTTCCACTCTTGCCGCAAGGATCGTTCCATCCTTTTTTGCTCCTGTTTGATAGTGAATCACAAAGGGATGACGCTTTGTGGAAGCTACGAATGATTCCTTCCGATCATAAACCATCTTGCATGGACGTCCAGTCCTAAGGCTCGCAAGAGCGACATAGTATCCAGGAGATAAACACTGCTTGTCTCCAAAAGAGCCGCCAATCGTCGTGAGGATCACCCTCACCTTCTCAAGAGGAAATCCAAGGACAGACGCAATCTCATCCTGGTCAAAATGGGCATGTTTGCTTGGCATCCAAACGGTGATTTTACCATTTTCGTATTTTGCAACACCTGCCTCCGGTTCGAGGTAACCGTGTTCAACCATCTGCGTTCGATAGGTATTCGTGATCACCACATCGGCCTCTTTCATGGCCCGGTCAGGGTCTCCCTTTAAGAGTATCCGTTCAAGCAGGACGTTTCCTGACTCATGGATCTTTATTGCTCCGGAGGCAAGGGCCTCTTCTGGCGAAAAAATCCCGGGCAGATCCTCGTAATCTACCTGGATGAGAGAAATGGCCTCTTCGGCCGCCTCTTGTGTTTCTGCTGCAACCATTGCCACCGGGTCTCCAACATAACGGACTTTGTCATCACAAAGAACGGGTTGATCCTTATTCCGTGGGCCGACTCGATTTGCTCCGGGAATATCCTTATGGGTGAATATCGCTACGACACCCGGGTAGTGCTCCGCTTTTTCTGTATGAATATTTAAGGTTTTGGCATGAGGTCGATCGCTTCGGAGGACCTTCAGGTGAAGCATCCCCGGAAAAGAGAGATCACCGGCATAAACGGCCTCCCCGGCCAATTTCTCACGGGCATCCACCCGGAGAATAGGCTGGCCGAAGATCTCATAAGACTCAGCCATTCTTCTCCTCTCCCGGTTCGTAGATCATCTCCGTTCTGATCCCTCCTTTGATCTGCGCCACCGCGGAGGTTCCGGCCCCACCAACGTAGACTCTCGGACTCTCCTTACGGTAAAAATAGTGGCCACAGTAAGGGCAGTGGAGCTTCACCTCCAGTTCAAAAAGGAGGAGTTCGCAGTAGTACACCCTCTTGCATCTCGGACAGGTTACGTCGAATATATCCATACTTACCTCCTGATGTAATCTTCAAGTCGGATTTTTTCTAAAACTTCACTTGGGACCTGACCCCGCTTTGGAAAGGGGCGATCGATCGGTTTCGTCGCATCGATGATCATTCCATCTGACCGGATTTCACCTCTAATCGAAGGATCAAGGACTTGACCCTGAAGTCCTTTTAAAATGACCACATCCTCACTAGCCTGAACCCGGGTCGCCACAGCCCACATGACCTCTTTAAGGTTGGTCGGGTCAATATCGTCATCCACGACGATGACATGTTTCAAGAAATTGGAGGCGGAAAGTGCTGCCATCGCCGCACGCATGGGCTGTCCCTCCATGGTCTTCTTCATGCTGATGATCAGGTGGAAGGGACCTCCCGAGCCAATCCAGCAGGTCTCCTTCACAGTGGGAACAGCCTCCTTCGCCTTGGCATAGATCGATGCTTCGATGGGGAGATGGGCATTGAGATGCTCCGTCTTGCAAGGGAAGATATCGATCAAAATCGCATCCCGCCGACCAGTCAGCGCCTTGGCTTCGAAGAGACAGGCAAGCCTCTGAGACCCACTGTACCCTGTGAACTCCCCAAACGGACCTTCCACCACCCGCTTTTCCACATGGATCTCTCCCTCGATCACCAACTCTGCATCCGCAGGGATGAGAAGTTCTTCGCCGTAAGATTCCGAGGGAACCAAGCGGAGGGGCTCTTCAAGAACCCCTCCGGCCGCATCGTATTCATCCTCATTCAGAGGAGTGAGGAGCGCCCCGGTGATCAGGAACGCAGGGTGATGGCCCAGAACCACGCCGATTGGAATATTTTTCCCTTTCGATTCTGCCTTTGAAAAGTAGGACCAGAGGTGCCGCGGTGACATGTAGATCCCCAGATGTTTGGAGTCGAGGTACATCATGCGATTCCACGAAACATTGTAACGCCCTCCCCCCGGCTCTTTCGAAACGATGATGGGTGTAAGATAGGGGCCTCCATCCATGTCCACATGACGGACAATGGGAAGATTTCTCAGATCGAGGTCATCTCCCGTTACAATGACTTCCTTCACCGGAGCCTCCTCTTTTGGGATATTGAGGGGCTTCACGGTCTTCGTCTGACGTTCAAGCATCCTCTCGATAATCTCGATCCGTTTCCCCTCCGGAATGTCGAGAGAGACGCCGATCTTTCGCAACGTTCCGAAGGTATTCATCAAAATCTTAAAAGGGCTCACATTCCCTTTGAGGTCCTTCACCTTCTCAAAGAGGACAGCTTCAAATCTTCCCTGAGATTCCATCTGATCGAGAATGGCCGTCGTCTCAAAAACCGTAGGATCTAAAGTCCTTACAACCCGAATCAGTTCACCCGGTGTTTTCTCTTCAAGTTCCTGCAACCACGATCTTAGGTCTTTTGCCAAATCATTACCCCCTTTCCGGAAAATCCCAATCACCGAATCCCAAACAATTTCGAAATTCAAATATCAAATATTCAAAATATAACAATCGAACGGCTATTTTTTTCCCTTCGCATTCTTTCCGATGCCACCTGGATGGCGCGGAGGATTCTCCCGTACCCCGTGCACCGGCACAGGTTTCCAGAGATGGCCTCTTTCACCTCTTCAATTGTGGGTTCTGAGTTTTCATCGAGTAATGCTTTTGCCGAAAGAAGCATTCCCGGTGTACAATAACCGCACTGAACAGCACCCTCCTCCCAGAAGGCCTGTTGAATGGGGTGGAGCCCATCCTTTTCTGCCAGTCCTTCCACCGTCAGAATCTCCGCTCCATCAGCCTTTACGGCTGGCATGATGCAGGAAAGCACCGCCTTCCCATCCAGGAGGATGGTGCACGCTCCGCATTCGCCTTCTTCACATCCCTTTTTCGTGCCGGTGAGACCTAAATCTCCCCGAAGGAAGTCAAGAAGTATACGGTCAGGGGTTGTCTCTCTTTCAACCCAGTTCCCATTTACCTGAATACGCACCCTTCGCCGTGTCATTTCGTTTTCCTTAACTCGTTGAGGATTCTTTCAATGGTTCTAAAAAGATGAACCCTTACCATTTCTTTCCGGTAAGAGGCGCTGCCTCTCAGGCTCGTTCTCGGATTTGCTTCTTCCGAGGCGATCCGGCATGCCTCGTGAAAATTCTTTTGAGAAATCCCTGTGGATTCGAGGCAGGCCTCTGCTTTTCTCGAACGGAAGGGTTTCTCCGCCACGGGACCGATGGCTATTCTTGCCCTTTCTATGCGATCCTTTGAAGAGTCAAGTCGAATGCTAACGGCCCCGTTCAAGATGGGGAGAGCAAGGGCCTTTCGCCTGGCCATCCGGAAGAACCCAGTCCTACAATAGTCCCCCGGCTTTCTGAACCTCACCTCTGTTACCACTTCATTAGCTGGATCAACTGCTGAAAGACCGACCCCCCTGTAAGCGTCCTCAAGAGCTATCCAGCGCCCTGCTGCACGATCAACCACCTTCAACTCCGCCTCAAGAACCATCAATGGAATAGCCCCATCAGCCGCCGGCTGAGCGCTCACCACATTGCCCACCAGTGTTCCCATATTGCGGATTTGAGGCGATCCCACCTGGCCGCAGCCCTGGGCAAGAGCCTTTGCTTCCAGCTGGATCAGGGAATTCTTCGCCACCTCCCCATGGGTGACTCCAGCCCCAATTCGCACCCATCCATCTCCCTCCAGAATCTGTTTCATCTCTTGGATTCCGGTGATGTCCACAAGGAGATCGGCAAAATATTCACGTCTTTTTAACTGAAGAAAGAGGTCCGTTCCTCCGGCGATGACGCGACCTCTCCCTTTTGCCTGTTCCAGGAGCGTCAGGCCTTCATCCAGAGTTTTGGGTTTCTCGTAGGCAATCCAATTCATCGTTCATTTAAAAGGTCGGTGGACTCACCACCCATATCACAACCGTCTTTTTTTTTCCGGGATTTGACCAGCTATGAGGTTCCTGCGATGAAAAATAAAAACTTTCGTTCTTTTTGACTCGATAGGGTTTCCCATTCAGATTGATCTCTAACTCTCCCTGCAGGACTATTCCAAACTCTTCTCCGATATGGGAATAAGATCCTTTTGACCCACCTCCGGGCTCAATCGTCGTATAGAAGGGCTGCATTCGTTTATTTTGAATACTACGAACCATCATCTGGATCTTCGCATCCCCTCGTTTAAAAACAATATTCACTCTCTCCCCTTCTTTGAGGACCACATCATTCTCCTCTGTTTGGGGCTCAAGGAAGAAATCAACCACCTTTATCTGAAGGGCGGAGGCGATCTTTTTCAAAATCATAATGGAAGGGTTGGCGAGCCCCCTTTCGAGTTGAGAGAGGTAGGCATCAGTGCAGCCAGCTCTTTGGGCTAATTGCTTGAGAGTCATCTTATTCACGGCCCGAAAAGCTTTAATTTTTTTACCAATCTCTTCCATAGATCTCAAATTCCAAAGGAGGGGACTCTAAAAACCTATCTCTCTACACCATCGAAGATGGCCTGGAGCAGGTAGGGGGATTGAAAGGCATTACCCCTGCCTGCTCCGGACTTCTTCAGAAATCTCAAGGACCGTCTGGAAAGATGATGGGATGAAAAATCTTTTAATGGACCACCAGTTGTTCCTCAACCTTTTGAGTCAGCATCTCAAGGGCGCGCCAGACCAGCTTTTTCCGGAAGGCTTTTTCAGCGGTCGGTTCCAGATGGGAGTTGCCGACCGGTGAGGTCAGGGCATGCCCCCGAAGGATGCGCGTAGCCCCGACGTTCTGGGCCACTTCGGGAAGGGCGGTGATCATGACGACAGGAATCCCAAAACGCTCAATCTCTTTACAAATCGTTGCACCGCAACGAGTGCTGGTTGCTCACGTGCCTGTCAACACGATCCCCTCGGCCCCTGTGGCGGCAATACTTGCCGCAATCTCCTTCCCAATGCGTATTGAATCGACGATGGGGGTGGTCATCCCCGTGGTTGAATAGAACGCATCATACAGTTTTTTGATCCTCTCCTCTCGCTCCAATTCTCGCATGGCATCGACAGGAACGACCCTATTGGGATCCTGGTTTACAGCCGTCAGATCGAACCCCCCGTGAATTGATTCATACTCCGCTGCCTTTAAATGATCCTTGCCAGCAACTGAATATTGGAACCATTTGGTCGCTCTTGCCGATTCAAGACGATCCGGATTCCCTCTTGGAACGACTCCCCCATCGGTGACAAGAACGATCGTCGCTTTTTTCAAATCGGAGATGGGTGCAGGCGAAACGACCTTATCCAAAGAGGGTAGAGGTATTTCTGTCTTAAATGGGTTGTCCCCGATCTTGGCGATCAGCATTTCTACCGCTCGAGCCGCGGCGATCTGCCCTTTGAGGACATTTCGACGAACGCCTCGTGCAAAATAACCCTCTGCTTCGGCACTCCCGATCTTGTCTCTGGTCCCCAGCCGGTAAGCAAAATCAGCCAGGAGCGGAAGAATGGCCTTCATGTCTCGGACGCTGTCACCGCACCCTAAGATATAGGTCCCGACTGGTTTCATATCCATTGCAGGATTCTCTTTATACATTGCGGTAACAGTCGGAATTCCGGTTCCCTTGCTTATCCATTCGCAAGCAGCCCGGCAGGCGATCCCATATCGACCCGCATTAAAGGCCGGACCTGCTATGAAGACATCCGGGGAGGTCTCTTCCACCGCTCGCCCAATCTCTTTTAAAACCTCATCGGTGTGATCCTGGAAGAAGTTATCACCGCAGACCATTGTCTGCATAATTTCCAATCTTCCGGCCGAGGCCTCCATGAGACCTTTACCAGGACCTACAGCCCCTTCCCTCATTTGGAGGGAAGCCCCTGCCTGTTCCTCCCCGCCCATCCCTGCAAAAAACTGATTAATATAATGGACTACATGGACTTTCGACTTCATCCCTCCACCTCCTAAAAAGCCTCTGCAGCAATGTTCCATGCGCCGATCTGGGTGCCGGAGCCATACACATGTCGCAGTGGTACGATGAGGGGCTTCCCAGCCCAGCCTTCACGATCTAATATCTTGTCTCCACCGACAACGGTTTCCATTGGTGGCAGGTCCACCAGTTCCTCACGGTTTCCGGTACTCACCAGGGCATCCGCCTCCGGGAGGACGATCGGAAAGCCAAAGTCAGCTCCATCCTGGTTCGCCATCTCCGCCACAATTCCCACTGCTTTGATTCCTCTCTTCTCACACTGTTGGCACACAAACATGAAATCCACAAGCTGTTGTCCACCGGCATTCGCTGAGACAATGACCCCGTCGATCTGCATCAGTTTCGCAAGCCCTGCAGCCATTGCCGCTTGATTCAGTTTCCCCGTCGTCGAGGTATCACCTGCTCGCGACAAGATGACCCCGACGAGATTCAACTCCTTGCCATGTTTCTTGTATAACTCCTGCAAGATGGGATTATTCTGATAGAAATAGGTGGGATTCCTCACCCCACTGTAAATATAATAGTTGCCCACTACCGCCCCATCGAGCATCTCGTTGGGATGAAGCGCCGTGGGCAGCATGCCTCCCACCGGATAGCCATAGATAAAAGACTCCCGCAGGGGCAATGAGAGGCTGGAGAGCAAGCAGACATGAGCGATCCGAGGCAGTCCTGCAAGCCCTCCATCTCTTTCCAGGCTATATTGCGTTTCGTGATTCGGCTCGGTCTCCTTCACCGCCTCTGCCAAATAGGCGGCTGTTTTAAAGCCGGCTATTCGAATGGCTTTGTGAAATCCCTCAGTCGTTGCCTGCTTTTTTCGTTTGAAGACGAGAGCAAGGTTGATCGTGTTGCCGAATGGAGATAGAACCGCCCCGGGCCCTGCCATATCCACAACACCTTCATTGGCCCCCATCATGGAATCCGGGTCATACTCTGGAAATTCGGCGCACGTTAAGACGGCCATCCCTGCAAGTCTGTTTGTCACTCCATGGCCTACCCGATGGGGAGGCCCTAAGAGGCCGGGGAAGGGGGAAGCGCCTCCTCCCTCCTTTATTCGAGGCTCAATGGCATCAAGAATGTGGATGATCCTCGTTTTGTTCCCCGGCTTGGCAAGGGCTAGATCCACCGATTCGATTTGATCTTCATCCTGAAGCAACCGCTCCTGAAGTTCCTTCGAATGGATGGTCAAGACCCCATTGGTAAATCTCGTTTCCGTCCCCAAAAAGGCATCTTTCGCCTCATAACTTTTCATATTTAATATCATAACGGTCTTCTCCTTAACGAGGCTAAGTTCATCCTCCATAGGGCAGGCCCTGGAATCTCCTCGCAGTGATCGGGGAGATTCCAGGAAGTCCCGCTTTGCCTCATTTATACATCTGGGCCAGCAAGTCCTTAAATTCATCCATCGCTTTCAGGGTATCTTTCGAATTCTGCAAATCAGTGGCCGGATCAGCATAATCGATGGAAATATCTGTCTTTTTCGCCTTCGCTAGAAGTTCCGGATCATAGAGGGCTTCTTTGATAGCCTTTCTCAGAACATCCGCAAGGGCCGGATTCATCTCCGGTGAAGCGACATAGGATCGTTTCTGCATCAGGACATTCTGAACCTTCGCCGAAATGCCTCCGGAGACCCCCGATTCAATCAATGTCGGCACATCCGGCAACAACTCCTTGACCCGATTGGGAGCCATTTGAACGATGACCTTTCCATAATCGTTTCTTACCACCATCAACGTATCTGGAAGACTGTTGATCGAACCCTCTACGTCTTTCCTCATCATGGCGGCCTGTATTTCGCCCACGCCTTTGAAATGGACGTAATCAAACCGCAAATCGATATTGGCTTCTTTCCTCAAAATATTCGCCATCATCAGCGTATTTTGATGTTCGGAGGCCCCAAATCCACTCGTCCCGATGAGGAAGGGTTTCTTCTGGGAACGGTCGACCAGCTCTTTGAAGGTATTGATCGGAAGGTCTTTTCGAATATAGATTGCCCGGAAGTCCACGCTGGCCCGGCCGAGATAGGTAAACTTGGCGACATCATAAATCGTTTGCATGCCAACCTGTTGAGGGAGGGCAGAGGCGCTCATCAGTACAAACACAGGGGCATTGGCATCTTTCTTGTAAACTTCCACTAATGCTGTCCTACCCGCTGCGCCGGGCTTGTTGACGACAATGACAGTTTGGTCAACCCCTGTGATCTTCTTCAATGCCTTTTCTAAAAATGGAGCAGCCAGACGACAGGTCACATCAAAAGATCCTCCCGGACCAAATGGAACCATCATCTCCACGGTCTTCCCGCCGATGGGGTTGGAGACTGGGGCCGCCTGGCCAAGAGAGATGAGGCCGAAAGAGGTGGCCCCTGTCATCACAAATAAAATTGCCATTAAACAGATCATACCAATCCTTTTCCCATACCTTTGATTTTTCATCTATCCCTACCTCCTTTAGTAAGATTTGAAAAAGGTGAACCACATAAATTTCCCTCTTGGCCTCAAACCACCTTTGTCTTCACCCTCTTTCTCATCGACCTCCAGTAGAAGATCAACGACAATATTAAACACGACCATAGAATAACCACTGTGGGGCTACGGAGGATGAACACAGCATAATTCCCCCGCCACATCTGGAGAGATTGGAAGAAAAATTGTTCCGTGAGAGGCCCTAAGATATAACCGATGATGAAAGGGATGCGGGGGATGCCATAAATCTTAAAGGCAAAGCCGATAAGCCCAAAGATGACGGTAATCACGATGTCTCCCATATTATAATTGGATACATAGGCCCCAAGAAGGCCGGTGATCACGATGATGGGGATAAAGGTAGAGGGGGCAGCATAATGATCCGAGCCAGTTGCCCTCCAAGGGCCATACCAAAAAGGGAGGTAAAGATATTCGATTTGGCGAGAAACATCGCCCTCTCCATCTTTCCCTCCTTTAGCTTTCTGATCGCATGGCCGAGCACGGGGACGGCGGAGGCAATATGTCCTTGGGTCGGAGAAAAGCCTGGCATTCCGTGGGTTTCTACAAAATCCTCGAGCTTTTCTCTTGGGATCTCTTTCCGCATGACCGCGAGGCTCCCGATGATTCGGTAATTCGTCCTCGGGACATTCCCGCTCCCCTGGGGCTCGGTGACCTCCGGGTTATGCATCTCAGTCGCATACTTGTCGATCTCCGTCAGTTTCAACTTCATACGATCCAGGGGCTGGATCACCAGCTTTTCGAGGATCGCCTGTTACGAAGAGCCGGAGCTGATCTCCTGTTTCCCTATGGAGTCCAATCGGAGGATGGGGCTTACCCCGTCGTCCGGTCCCACCCAGATGGCGATCGCTGCCAGGACATCCTCCAGAATTGGCATATGGGTACGGAGGTGGCCTTGAAATTTCATGCCCAGTTTGGCAAAGGACCCTCCTCCGATGACGACGACATTCTTGAAGATCTTAGAGGCCACAAGGCTTGCCGCAAGCACCATGGCATGGACCGGTGCACAGCAAAAGGCCTTCACATCGGAGCCGGTGGCCCTGGCGCAACCACACAATTCACCGACGGCCTTAGCCATATTGCCCCCTCCGCGATTGTACCGGTCTCCGACCGCCTCCTCACCGCTCCCGAGGAGATAGTCAATCACTTCCGCTTTTCCCACCTTTGTCGTAAGGTGTCTTAACGCCATCACACCGGATGCCCGGGCTGCCAGATTTTCTAAAAGGAATTCAGGCACAAGATTCGGATCCTCCTCATGAGCACTCTGGGAACAGCCGACCAGTCGATCCCCTTGAACATAGATAGGCACAGTCTCCTCTTCTCTCAGTTTCTTCTCGATTTGAGATTGCGAAACCCCCTTCCCCAGTCTCTGGAGATCCTGAGGGGTTATGAGGGGGTGGTTCTTCAGCTTTGAAACAACCTCCTGGAGAAAATGTTCTTCCAATAGAAACAGGTCAAATTCATCACAGATCTTTATCATGCCATAGAACTCCTCCTCTGGCATGATTTCACCGAAGGGGCCCCACCGAGAGGCATCTGGAAGGAGATGTTGATACCAGGGTGGAGGAATTTTGTGTGTCAAATCATCGGGGTCGAGATTCCCGATGAACACTTGGTTCGGTGGATAGGCCACGGCCTTTTCAAAAGGCCAGAGGTGATCTAAGACAGGCTTCAATAATGATGGCTCCTTGGCAATTTCACGAGAGGGTTTCGATCCGTGTCGGACCATGCCTGGGACGTGGGCCAGAAAATAAGTGGCCTCTTTCACAACCGGTTGAACGCCCTGAGTTGATGTTTCGCTTTCCATTTCGTCGCCTTTTTATCCTCTTGGATTTTTTTGCCATCATTTTCTGAATCTGGTTGAGGATCAACGGAACCCACTGCTCTTTCTTCATCTTCACCATGCTTTTCATCGGGAGTTATCGGTTTCGTCTTCATTAATTATATTTAATTTTTTGAAAATAAAATTAATTTCGATTATTTTGTCAAGCAAATAGATCTACCCTGCTTTTTAGGCCCTGGAATATGGGTTCATTTGTCTTGTTCTTTCTCTCTCCCCTCCCATTTAATCAAGGTATAATCCATTTTAATATTGGACAGGGATCGGAAGATATTTCCCTTGATCTTCCGGTTCTTCCTCTCCATCTCTCCGATCAACTCCTTTACCTCTTTTCTCTTTGTCTTTCCGGAACTGGGGCAACCGCTGGAACCAAATGGCAACCCCATCTCCCGGGCAAACCGCTCAATCTTCTTCTCCTCCACCAGCGCCAGGGGGCGAATGAGGGTGACCTTCCCCTTGAACAGGGTTTGAAGGGGAAGCATGGTGCTGATTTCTCCGCTGTAAAAAATATTGAGCAGGAAGGTTTCAATGATATCGTCTTTATGATGGCCGAGGGCCACCTTGTTGCACTTAAAACGTTGGCTAATCTGGAAGAGTCGTTTTCTTCTTTCCCAGGAGCATAAAAAACAGGGATTCTCTCTATTTTCGGGGCTGTTTGCCCTTCTCCCGATATCCGTGAATTCAATGTAATGGGAATACCTCTTGGACTCAAAATATTCCTTCAGGACTTCTCCCCGTCCTGAATCAAAACCCAGATCGATGTGAACCGGAATCAATTCGTAATGGATGGGGACTCGCTCCCGGCGCTCATTCAGGAGGTGGAGCAACGCAAGGCTATCCTTCCCTCCGGAGACACCAACAAGGATTCGATCTCCGTTCTGGATCAGTCCAAATCGATGGATCGCCTTTCCCATCAAGCTTCGTATCTCTTTTTCCCAGAACTTACTCATTTCGACTTTCACATCTAAGAATGATAAATATTTCCAGAAAATGTATCCAACAACGCTTCAAATCACCAATGACCAAGCACCAATAATCAAATAATAACCAATTCCCAAATTCCAATAACCAAATATTGTTTGGATATTGGGTAATTGGAGCTTATTTGGATCTTGGAATTTGGTGATTGGAATTTTGTTTTACTATGCGCCATGCTATATACTCTATGCCCTTAATAGGGCAGATATCACATTTCGGCTTCTTTTGACAGACGTTCTTCCCAAGATGAACCATGAGGGCATGGAATTCATTGAATAATTTCTCCTCATGTGGGAGGTGATCCATAAAAAGGCATTGAATCTCCTCATAAGTGGCCTTCTCGGAGATGATCCCGTGTCTTGAGAGGATCCGTTTTGTATAGGCATCGACAACGAAGATCGGCTTCCCCAATCCATAGAGGAGGATGCTATCGGCTGTCTCTGGCCCAATCCCCTTGACACTTAAGAGCTTCTCCCGCACTCCATCCAATGGATCTCTTCTCATTTTTTCTATATTGCCATGATATTCCTCAAATAAGAAATCGATAAATGCCTTCAACCGATCGGCTTTGATTCGATAATAGCCAGAGGGTTTGATAAGGAAGGCTAATTGCGACTTTCTCAGTTGGCGGATTCCTCTGCTATTCAGAACTCCTTTATTTTTTAGATTTTCAATCGCCTTCTCCACATTTCTCCAGGAGGTGTTCTGGGTGAGGATCGCCCCTACCATCACTTCAAAAGGCGTCTCTCCGGGCCACCAGTGTCGAGGACCATAGGCCCGATACAGCCTATCGTAGATTCCCATTAAAAGGTTCTTCATCATTTTATTTCAGATTTGAGATTTCAGATTTTAAATTTTCAATCTGCAATCTGCCATCTGCCATCTGCAATCTCTTTATTTCAGCCTCTTCTGAAACCTCATCGAACTCAGTAGAATCATTAATCCGCCCAAGACGGCCAGGGCCAGCATCTGGGGCCAGAGGATATCCAACCCATTCCCTTTCAAAAAGACGTCTCGAATGATAATCAAGAAGTATCGCAGGGGATTGATATAAGTAATATATTGAAGCCATTCGGGCATATTCTCTAGGGGAAAGGCAAAGCCTGAAAGAATAAAAACGGGGTTCATAAAAAAGAATGTGGAGATCTGTGCCTGTTGTTGTGTCGATGAGATGGTGGAGATAAATAGGCCAATGCCTACCGAGCTCATCAGAAAGAGGAGACTGCCCAAGAGAAGAACAAGAGGGTTTCCACGAAGGGGAACCTCAAACCAGAACACCCCGATGAAGGCAATCATAACCACATCAAGGAAACCGATTAAGGCAAAGGGTAGCGTCTTTCCCACGACCAGCTCCCAGGCCCGAATAGGGGTGACCATGATCTGTTCGAGTGTTCCGATCTCCCGCTCTCTCACAATGGCCTGAGCTGTCAGGATCATGGGGATGAGAAAGGCAATGGTAGCGATGACTCCCGGCACATAAAAATAACGGCTTTCGAAATTGGGATTGAACCAGACGCGGTGTTCCAATTTCACTCCAGCCTCTTCGAAATCCATCATCCCTTCCCGATTAAGCCTTTTTACAATCACTTCGGTTGAATATTCGGAAAGAATTCGACTCACATACCCTAATGCGATCATAGCTGTATTCGACTCCGTTCCATCGACGACGATCTGGACAGCGGCTGTGTTGCCCTTCTTCAATTTCTTAGAAAAACCGCTGGGGATCTCGATGCTGAGAATAATCTTCCCTTTTTGGATGAGATCTTCAATCTCTTTTGGATTCTGGGGAGTGGCGACGATTTTGAAATATTTCGTACTTCCAAATCGAGCGACGAGATTCCTCGAGTCGACGCTCTGGTCAAGGTCCCGCAACCCGGTGGTGACATGCTTCACATCAAGGTTCGCCGCATATCCGAAGACAATCAGTTGAAAGATGGGCGGAAAGATGAGCGTGACCCTCAACCGCTTATCTCTCAGGACCTGGATCAACTCTTTTACGAAAAGGAAACGAACCCGTTTGAACATAAAAAACATATTGGAATATTGGAAGGATGGAATGATGGGAAAAGATTTTTATGAATCTTTCTGTCCTCGGTTTCCCATTATTCCACTACTCCATTATTCCATCATTCCTTGTATTTTTACCGCAACTCCTTCTTAAAACTCTTGATCGCAACGAAAAGCCCCAACAGGCCCATACCAATTAAAACCAGCGTTTCCTGCCATAGAAAGGAAATGTCCGATCCTTTTAAAAAAATCTCCTTCACGATGGTCACATAATACCGGGGGGCAATCCCGTAGGTGATGACCTGGAGCCATAAAGGCATATTGGAAATGACAAAGGTAAACCCTGAAAGAAGAAAGGTGGGAAGAAAGCCAATGATCATAGCCATCTGATTGGCCAGAAGTTGTGTCCTCGCTACGGTAGAGATGGTCAGACCCATCGCCAGAGCAACCATAAGGTAGATGCTGGAGAGGAGGAGAAGGAGCAGAAAGCTCCCTTTCAATGGAACCTCAAAGACCCATACCCCCATCAGAACGGCGAGACATAAATCCAAGAGACCCAGGAAAAAATACGGAAACAATTTACCGATAATCAACTCCCCTTTTCGAACAGGTGTGGAGATGAGAAGCTCCATTGTTCCTCTCTCCCATTCCCGGACAATGACCTGCCCGGTGAGAAGCACTCCGATGATGGAAATGATCACTGCCACCAGTCCGGGGATGAAATAATTTTTCGATTCCAGATCCTCGTTAAACCAGATTCTCGTCCGCCCCTCCAGCGGTGGTTCTGGCCTCTTCCTTCCCATCCGTTCTATTTTTAAAAATGTCTTTTCCTGTGTGTAATCCCTGACAATGGCCTGGACATAACTGAGGATAATATTTGCTGTATTGGAATCGGTACCATCCAGTACCACTTGAACAGGAGCCATCTTCCCGGCTTTCACCATTCTTGAAAAGTCCCCCGGAATAACCAATCCCATCTTGATGGTTCCCTCATCGATCAGCCTTCTTACCTCCTTTTCATCTTGGAGAAAAAGTCGAAGGTCGAAATAGGGAGAGCCGCTGAACCGGTGGATAAAAGAGAGACTTTCCTGGGTTCCGCTACGATCCAGAACACCCATCGGCACTTTCTTCACATCGAGTGACACCGCATAGCCGAAGAGAAGCATCAGAATCGCGGGCATGAGGATGACCAATGCCAGGCTTCGTGGATCCCGATAGATGTGGATAAACTCCTTTTTTGCGATGGCCCAGGCGCGAGAGAGACTCATCGCTCCCCCTCCCTTTCGATCAATGCGACAAAGACATCTTCTAAGGAGGGCCTGATCCATTCCATTCGGTTCATAAAAATCCCATGCCTCTGGAATAAAATCTTAACCTCCTGCTCTGAATCAATTCCTTCTCTGCTGATCACATGGAGGCCATCCCCAAAAACAGCTGCTTCGGAGATCCAAGGCTCCTTCTTCAAAAGATCAAGAGCCATAATGAGGGGATCACATTCCAACGCAAGAACTCCCTGTGAAAGGGTCTTCATCTTCAATTCGGTGGGAGTCCCGAGGGCGATGATCCTTCCCTGATAGATCAAAGCCAGCCGATCGCAATATTCAGCCTCGTCCATATAGTGGGTGGTGACGAAGGTGGTGACACCCCCCTCAGCCATCTGCTGGATCAAACTCCAGAAATTTCTTCTTGAGATGGGATCCACTCCTGAGGTGGGTTCGTCCAGAAAGAGAATGGAAGGCTGATGGAGTAAGGCACAGGTCAATGCAAGCCGTTGTTTCCATCCCACAGCCAATGTCCGGGTGATTTGATTCCGGAGCTCTTTAAGACCCGCCATTCCCAGGGCGAACTCCTCCCTCTCCTTCTGGTGTAAGCCCGAAAGGCCATAGATCCCTCCAAAAAAATGGAGATTCTCCATCACGGTTAAATCCTCATAGAGGGAGAACTTTTGAGACATATAGCCGATCACCTCTTTAATCCTCTCAGGCTCTTTGATGATATCAAACCCTGCGACCTTACCCTTTCCGGAGGTGGGCATCAATAACCCGCAGAGCATCCGTATGGTGGTCGATTTCCCGGCCCCGTTAGGACCCAGAAAACCGAAGATCTCTCCTTTTTCCACCTGAAATCGGATCTGATCCACGGCGATAAAATCACCAAAGGCCTTGGCCAGATCTTCAACCTCAACCGCATAAGAAGTCATAGAAACCTCAATGCAAAGTGAAAAATTAACAATGCAAAATATAAGATTCTTCAATTTTGAAATGCTAATTTTACATTTTTCATTTTACAATGATTATTGTTTATTCTTCTTCTCCCCAACCATAGCGACGAAAGCGTCTTCAAGAGATGGTCTCACAATCGTCAAACCCAATATCTCCATTCCACGTTCTTTTAAGGCCTCCCGAATAACCCCTTCCCCTCTTTGAGGGTCATCCACTAAGATATGGACCTTATCTCCTGACAGGACGAGACTTCGAAGCGATTCAACGCCTTCGAGAGCCTTGATGCCTCTCTGATTATTTTCCATCCACAGTTCCAGAATCGTCCCCCTCATCTGAGCTTTAACAACGGCAGGCGCATCCGCAATCAGGAGATCCCCTTGATGCATCAAACCCACACGACTGCATCGCTCCGCCTCATCCAGGTAAGAGGTTGAAAACAGAATGGTCACCCCCTCTTTCAACAGATCATAGAGGATGATCCAGAAATCCCTTCTTGAGAGGGGGTCAACCCCTGCGGTCGGCTCATCCAGAAAAAGGATCTGGGGAGTATGGACCAGGGCGCAGATCAGCCCCAGCTTCTGTTTCATCCCGCCGGAGAGATCCTGAGCCTTTCTCTTTCCGAAGGGTTCAAGGTTGGCAAATCGAAGAAGCCTCTCTATCCGATTCTTTCTCTCCTTCCTTGAGACTTGATAGAGGTCTGCATAAAAATGGATGTTTTCAAGGACGGTGAGATCTCCATAGAGGCCGAACCGCTGTGGGAGATATCCCACCTTCTCCTTTAAAAGTTCCGCCTCTTTTCGAATATCACAACCCGCTACCTTTCCCTCTCCTCCATCCAGAGGAAGAATTCCACACAGCATCCGGAGGGTAGTCGTCTTTCCGGAGGCATCCGGACCGACGAGACCGAAGATTTCTCCGGTCTTCACCTCCAGATTCAGCCTTTTCACAGCAGTTAACGACCCAAAGGTTTTGGTCAGGTCTGTTGTTTGAATAGATAGCATCAGGGTTTGCTGGGTACAGAGGGTGAAAGCAGAATCCGTCCATCGGCAGGCATGCCGGGCTTCAGTTCTCGAATCGGATTTGGAATGTCCACTTTGATTCGGTAGACCAGGGTTACCCTCTCCTTCTCGGTCTGAATCTGTTTGGGTGTGAATTCGGCTTGAGAAGAGATGAAAGATATTCTCCCTTGATACTCTTTTTGAGGCCTGAGATCGGTCGTGACCACCACCTCCTGACCCCATTTCACACGGCTGAGGTCGATCTCCGGGATATAGGCTTTCAACCAGACATTTTCAATATCGGCGAGGGTGAGAATGGATGTCCCCGGATTGACCACCTCACCTGCTTCACCCGACTTGACGAGAACAACCCCGGAAATCGGGGAATGGAGAACCGTATAACTGAGTTGTGTCTCCGACAGTTTCAATGAGGCACGAGCCTGTTCCACCTGGGCCTTTGCATCTTCAATATCCTCTCTCCTTGGCCCTTCCTTCACCAACTTATAATTCTCTGTTGCCCTCTCTAATGTAGCTCGTGCAATCTTGTATTTCGTCTCCGCATTATCCATGGTTTCCCTGGCAATCACCCTTCCGTCGAAAAGGGCTTTCATTCGCTCATATTGGACCTTTTTATTTTCGGAATCGAATTGAGCCTCCTGGAGGCTTGCCTCTGCCTTCCTCACCTCCTCCGGTCTCGATCCTGCTAATAATTTTTCCAATCGTGCTTGGGCTGATTTCAATGTGGCCCGGGCCAGTTCGAGTCGCTGGCGAAGGTCCTCGTCATCCAATTTGGCAATCATCCTCCCCTTTTCAACCCAATCCCCTTCTTTTACAGAGAGGCTGACAATCCTTCCTGGGATCTTGAAGCCGATATTTACTTCCGTGGTCTCAATATTTCCTGAGATCTTAATATAGGGATTTCCCGCGCTTTTATCACGTGTGAATAGATAAAACAGAAGACCGGTCACACCCGCAATGATCAATACCCCTATCAGCCAACGCTTCATTTAAAACCTCTCTGATAGTTTTACCCCGTTAGAAATAATGCCCCGCTGCTCCCTCTGGGCCAGCGGCTGCAGCGGGGTTATGGGTTACATTTCAGAATAATTCCGCCTGCCGGCAGGCAGGCAGGGCGGGGTTTAATGCCCCGCCGGAATTTCTAACGGGGTTTACAGAAATCATTATAAATTTCATTCCCTCCTCTGTCAAAACTTTTATCTCCGGAGAAGGGACCCACTTGAATTTTCCACCAGTTATAGTAATATGTTTATAAGATGTTGAGATTCAATGACATTTTGGATCAACTGATCTCCTACAATCCCAACGCCGACATGGACCTCTTAAGAAAGGCCTATGTCTTCTCTGCTAAAGTCCATTTGGGCCAAGTGCGTCTCTCCGGGGAGGCTTATCTCACCCACCCTCTTGAGGTGACTGGAATTCTGACCCAGATGCGACTCGATGTCGCCACTTTAGCGACCGGTCTCCTTCACGATACCGTCGAGGATACTTTAACCACCCTTGAGGAGATTCGTGGAAATTTTGGAGGCGAAATTTACCAGATGGTTGACGGGGTGACCAAGATCAGCCGGATATCCCTCCGAACCTCTGCGCAGGATCAGGCCGAGAATTTCAGAAAGATGATTCTGGCTATGGTGAAAGATATTCGGGTTGTTCTGATCAAACTGGCCGATCGGCTCCACAACATGCGTACGCTTCAATATCACACTCCTGAAAAACAGGCTGAGATCGCCCAGGAGACTCTCGACATCTATGCCCCTCTGGCCGACCGCCTCGGAATCGACTGGATCAAAACGGAATTGGAAGATCTCGCCTTTAAACACCTCCATCCCGATATCTATGAGGATCTCCAGCGCAAGATTGCTAAAAAGGAGAAAGAGCGATCCCGTTATGTTGACGAAGTGAAGCGTACGCTGATGAAGAAGCTTTATGAAAACCATATCCAGGGAGAGGTGGCCGGCCGGCTCAAACAGATTTATAGCATCTATCTGAAGATGAAAGACCAGAATATCGACTTTGGCCAGGTTTACGATATCACTGCCTTCCGGGTCATCGTCAGCACCCTCAAAGAATGCTACGATGTGTTGGGCCTCATCCATTCCCTCTGGAAACCCATCCCAGGGAAATTCAAGGACTATATCGGTCTTCCCAAGGAGAATATGTACCAGGCCCTCCATACGGCGGTCATCGGACCTTATGGCGAGCGGATTGAGATACAGATTCGAACCCAGGAGATGCATAAGATTGCGGAAGAAGGCATTGCCGCCCACTGGAAATACAAGGAAGGAAAACCTCTTGATAAGGCGGATGACAAACGATTTACCTGGCTGAGGCAACTTCTTGAATGGCAGCGCGATTTAAAAGACGATGCGGAATTCATTGAAAGCGTGAAGGTGGACCTCTTTCCCCATGAGGTCTATGTCTTTACTCCGAAAGGGGCTGTGAAAGAATTCCCTTTGGGGGCCACTCCGGTCGATTTTGCCTACGGCATTCACTCCGATATCGGGGATCATTGTGTCGGTGCAAAAGTGAACGGGAAGATCGTTCCCTTGAAATATGAATTTAAAAGCGGAGATACCGTTGAGATCATTACCTCTCCCAACCAGAAACCCCGTAAGGATTGGCTTAAATTTGTCAAGACGCCACGGGCCAAGACCAAGATCCGTCAGTGGTTTAAGGCGGAAGAGAGAGAGAAATCGCTCGCGCTTGGAAAAGAGATCCTGGATAAGGAATTCAGGAAATACGATCTTCAGCAGGCCAGATTGTTAAAGTCAGGAGAACTGGCAAAGGTGGCCACAGATTTCAGTTTTCAGGCGGTGGAGGACCTCATCGCTTCTGTCGGTTATGGAAAAGTGACCGCCAATCAAATTATCGGAAAGCTTCTTCCTCCGGGAAGGTTAGAACAGAAGGAGCAATTAGATGAGGGCCGACTGAAAAGCCTTCTCCATAAGATCACCCGCGCCACTCCGAAAGATGCCATTCTCATCAAAGGAATCGATAATGTGATGGTCCGCTATGCAGGATGCTGTAATCCTGTGCCTGGAGATAAGGTGGTTGGGTTTATCACAAGAGGCCGTGGGGTGACGATCCATACGGCTGATTGCCAGAGTGTGGTGGATGATGATCCAAATCGGAAGGTCGAGGTGGAGTGGGATTCGACAAAGGGATACAGTTATCCCGTTCGCATCCGAATCTATTCGGAAGACAAGAAGGGATTGCTCGCGGACATCAGCAGTTCTATCTCTTCCGTCGAAGCCAATATCACCAATGCCAGAGTCGAAACGACGGATGATAAGAAGGCAATCGGGACTTTCGAACTTCAGGTTCGAGACCTAAACCATCTCAAGAAAGTGATTAAAGGCCTTGAAAAGATAAAAGGGATTCACCGGGTGGAAAGGATGAGGATTGAAGCAGAGGCTGAATCCTTATTAGTCATATAGTTGTTTGGTCTTATAGTCGCTTGGTCTAAAAACTATAAGACTACAAGACTATGGGACTATGGGACTATATGACTAATTTTTTATATCAGGCTGCCTTGGTGATCAACCCTGAGCGAAGACATCGGGTGCAGACTTTTACCTGGACTGTCTTTCCTTCTTTGGTCGCCTTCACCTTATGGAGGTTCGGATACCAAATCCTTCGAGTCTTGTTGTTGGCATGACTCACATTGTGACCAAAGACAGGCCCTTTTCCGCAGATTTCACACTTTCTCGCCATCTCAGAACCTCTACATTTTCTATTTAAATAACACAAACCGCATAAAATTTCAAGAAATAATAATCGCTCCCATTTCCTATTTCTTACTTTCCCTTTCCTGAAATAGTTAAATTAGAAGCGTCCCCTTTTTTTCTGAATCATTTTTATCAGAAAGAGCATCTCCTCATTTTTCGCCCAACAGGATAAGGCCAGATAGACGATGATGCCCATGACGATTCCTGAACCAAGAAGCAAAACCTTCTCGCCTTCGCCGCCCCTCGTCGACCAATCCCCGAAAGAACAGACCAGATAGGCGATCAATCCCATCGGAAGGCTGCAGAGGAAGATTCGAGCAAGCGATGTTACATTTTCCCTTATTTCCATCCCTCCCAACTTCGGGTTTAACTTTCGAAGAAGAAGGAGCAGGTTCAGAATCGATGAAAGACTGGTGGCTAAGGCCAGACCCGCATGTTTCAGGGGAAAGATGAAGATCGCATTGAAAATGACATTGGCTCCCAGGCAGATCAGGGCAATCTTAAGGGGTGTCCATGAATCCTGAAGGGCATAAAAAGCAGGGACAATGGTCCTCGCCCCGGCAATCGCCCAGAGGCCAACCGAATAGAAAAGGAGGGCTTTTGCTGTCATCACTGTGGCGGAATAGTCGAAGAGGCCTCTCTGAAAGAGAAGGTTAATGATTGATGTCTTCAGAGCGATCAACCCTACCATGGCAGGAATGCTGATGAATGAGGTGAGCCGAAAGGTGAAGGAGAGCGTATTTTTCAACTCCTCCGTCTTTCCCTGGGAAGCGAGCCCGGAAAGACTTGGCAGGGAAGCCATCCCGATGGCAATGGCAAAAATTCCCAATGGGAATTCTAATAATCGGTCTGCAAAAAAGAGGTAGGTGACACTCCCGCCGGGGAGGAAGGAGGCGAAGATCGTATCGATGAAAACATTGAGCTGATAGACCCCTGTTCCGATCAGGCCCGGCACCATCAGGTAGCCGATACGCTTGATCGCAGGATGTCTGAAATGAAAATTGAATCGGAAGGTGATCCCCTTCTGCCACAAAAAAGGAATCTGGAAGAGAAACTGGATCACCCCTCCGGCCAGGACACCCACTGCCAGTGTCATGACCGGTTTTTGAAAGACATGGAAGAAGAGGAAGACAGACAGGATGATACAGATGTTGAGAAAGATCGGAGAGAAGGCAGGCGAAAAAAAGTGTCTATGGGAGTTCAGGATCCCCATACAGAGGGCAAAAAGCCCCATGAAAAAGAGGTAGGGGAAGATGATCTGATTGAGTGTCACGGTGAGCTGGAATTTCTCCGGGATTTTTGCAAATCCCGGTGCAATCACTTGAATCAAAATCGGGGAGAAGAGAATTCCGAAGAGTGTAATAAGCAGCAACACCAGTCCCATCAAGGTGAAGGCAATATGGGTAACCTCTCTCGATTCCTCTTCTGACCGCTGGTTAATGTATTCGGTATAGACCGGTATGAATGAGATGGTTAGGGACCCCTCTCCCACCAGCCGCCTCCAGAGGTTGGGAATTCGAAAGGCAACGAAGAAGGCGTCGGCAGCCATCCCTGCGCCAAAAAAATGGGCTATGACCATATCTCTTAAAAACCCTAAGATACGGCTGAGAAAGGTCCCCATTCCGATGGTAGTGGCGGCTTTGGCGATTCTTTTATTTTCGGTCATAATGGAAAAACCTTTATGCAAACCTTGACACAAGCTACCTTAAAATGTTAAAAAAATCAACAATTCCCTCACTTTATCTCCATGAAGGGAGAAGGTGACCAGGGTGAGCTTGTAGAACCATCAGCCCAACCGAAGGAGTGAGGGAGAAAGGAGGTTAGATTTTGGCAAGTCATCTATCGGCAATTAAAAGAACGAAGCAGAATGAGAAAAGGAGGGTGCGAAACCTCCATATCGAATCCACGGTAAAAACTTCGATTAAAAAATCACGGGAAGCTATTGAGAGGAAAGATCTCGAGGGTGCCCAGAAGGCTCTATTAGAGGCAATCCCTCTAATCCAGAAGGCCAGCTCCAAGGGTGCCTTCCAGAAAAACACCTCTGCAAGAAAGATTTCCCGGCTGACCCAGGCAGTGAATGGTCTGAAACCTGCTACGTAATAAAAGTCAATGGGCAATAGGTCAAGGTAAAGATGCCCGCCCTGTACCATATTAGGTTCAGGGCCCGTTTCGTTAGTCGGTTACGTCTCGCGCCAGATAACTCTTAAGGGAACCAACGTTTATCGTTGTCGAAGCTCGTATCGAGGCTCGTATATGGATTCTGGATACTCGAACTTCCAGTTTCAAACTTCTTGCTTCGATACGAGAATCTTCACCGATGAACTTTTCTAAAAATCCTTAAACGTAACCCTTCGACTCTAAACGAAACGGCCTTCGCAACCCTAACCCAAAAACTTTTTGGGCCGGCAGAGGTCGATCACCAACTTCTCCATCAGAAGATTCTTGGGCCCTTGACTCCTCTTGATGGCCGTATCTGTTTGATGACACTTCAGGATTCCCTCACACAGAGAGGTCTCTGAGAAGCTTCTCCCCTGTTCCATCAACTTCTTTACATTCCAGGACTGCATTCGAAGGGCTTTTGCCATCTCTTCAAAATCTTTTCGACTGGAGGTCATCTCCTTTACCCTCCAGATATTCCAGTAATGCTTTGCCATCATGCCCAGGAGAAGAGGAACAGGATCGTCTCTCCTCTTCGGGGTCTCCTCCTCTTTTTTGAACGGAATGGCCTTTGAATCCAATGCCTTTCCCAGGATCCCGAGCGCCTTCTCCAGATTCTGCTGCCCGATAGCATCGGTTAAATCGAAGACCGTGCTGACCCTCACTTCTGAAGTGATCCCTTCCACATCGGAGAGTTCAACCCTTTGTTTCTCCCCGACACTCAAAAAGACCTTCTCCAGGCTGTTGTTGAGATCCTGGAGGTGATCGCCCACTACCTCGACCAGATAGCCGGCAGCCTCTTCGGAGATCATCTTTCCTTTCCCCTCCATCCTCTTCCTGACCCAGTAGATCAGCCCCTTCCCTTTCAGACGGGTGAACTCTACGACCTTTCCGACTTCCTCTATTGCTTTCTGGTGTCTCTTCCACAGGCCCGGAGTCTGAGCGCACATCACAAAACAGGTTGTGAGAGAAGGATTCCGGATATATTGGGATAATGCTTTTAGGTTTTCCTCATCGAACTGGTCTGCTTCTCTGACCAGAACAAACCGATACGGGGAGAACATGGGTATGGTCTGGGCTGTCTGGATGATCTCTTGTCTGTGATGCTCCTTTCCGTTGAAGAGATGGAGATTCAGTCCCCTCTCTTTTTGGGAAAGGGTCTGATTCAGTAACCTCTGAATCTCCTCCTCGATGAGGTAATTTTCAGGGCCATAAAGAAAGTAAACTGGATAAATTTTTTCACTCGCCTTCATTACCTTATATCTCTATTTCCGGGTAAATCTTGTCAATCTCTTTTTGGACTTCTATTGTTTTCGCTATCGCAGTGACAACCTTGCAATAATGCCGTATATCATCGAGGGATAAGATCCGCCCTTTTCTGTCTTTCAACCATTTCTCACAAACTTGATAACCACCAATCTGGTACTCCCAGACCTCATCTTCAATTTCCTCAAAAAATTGATCCGGGTTTATTTGAACTCTGG
>JASEIE010000069.1 GCA_030024065.1 Thermodesulfobacteriota bacterium | reverse complement strand
GATGGTATGATCATCAAAAATTGAAGAAAGGAGTTTACTCATGGCATGACGGGTATCAAGAGGATAACGTTGCCGAAGCAGTGGCCGACCACTACCCTGATCGCGCCCTTGCCATATGGAAGAATGTTGTTGAAAAGCAGATTGCCTTAACGAAGCCAAAGGCCTACGAGGCTGCTGCAGTCTATTTAAGGAAAGTCCATAGCCTTTTGAAAAAACTGAAAAGAGAGGAAGAGTGGAAAGATTATCTACTCAAACTCCGCCAGACCAACGCCCGAAAAACAAAGCTCATCGATATTCTCAGCCGCCTGGAAGGGCGTCGTATCGTTGAAGGCGCATAGGACCACCAATTTCAGACCTCATTTCGTTAATTTTTTTACGCTCGATTTAGTTTGACCCCTTCAACGATTTCTGATAGAAATATTCTGAAAAAATGAAAAACTCCTACCGGGTTCAAAAGGATTTCTTATAGTGGCCGGGGAAAAAAGATAGACACCGTCTGACGGCTTAAAATTAGATGTCAACTCCCATCAGCTTGGGCGATACCCGGAGGCTTTATGGCGCGGCAAAAAAAGAAGACTGAGAAGGCCGGTGAAAATGTTTTTGGTTACCGGCATAAGAGCGTCACACGACTAAATATCCCGCCTGCAGGACTGACGGCACGTGGAGAAATCGTCAGGGAAAAGAAAATCAGGTATGCCTATAATCCCCACCTCTCTCCGGTTCTTCGCTTTGACGCCACTGGCAAAGCAGACTCCATCGAAAAGCTAATCGAGGACGCCTTGCGCCGTAAACCAGAAATGAAGACAATTATGAAATAATAGGTCCTAAATGAGAACGATTGAAATCATCACGTAAGAACTGGTGCGGCCGAGGAAGTATAAAGACAAAGGACCCTATAGAGGGAGACATCGGGTTAACCCGGCCCCCTAGATCATCAAAACCATTAAAGGGAACCGCTTGATTTGAGACCTGAATTGTTTTTAGAGAAATTAAGAAAGCATTCGAAATTCCTGGCGAAGAATTAAAGGGTGAAGTATCCATGTCTACGGAAGCCGATGCAAGGATGGTGATTGACCAACTCCTAAAGGATGCAGGGTGGCTAATCACAAATAAGGCTCAGGTTTCAACCGAGGAAGCTTCTTCAGACGGTCGCGCCGACTACTTGCTCAAAGATACGCGCACTCGCCCCCTGGCCGTTATCGAAGCGAAACGCTTTTCTATTGACCCATATACAGCTAAGAGACAGGCCAGAGCGTATGCCGAGTCATTGGCCGCTCCTTTTGTGATTCTTAGCAATGGACTAGACCATTACTTCTGGGATTACCAGGATGGTGATGCCCGTCCTGTGTTAGGGATGCCTTCCCAATCTGACCTTGAGCGGCGGACTAACCTTAAGATCCACCGCCGCGGGAGCCTGGAGAAAACCCTTGAAGCTGTTCCTTTTCCGACTCAATTCATGTTCCGGGGTGAAGAAATTAAAACACGTCCTTACCAGATCAAATGTTTGAAAAGAGCTGACTCAACCCTCATTGCTGGATGTCGTCGCATGCTTTTTGAAATGGCAACCGGAACAGGGAAAACCCTAACCATCGCCATGCTAATGAAACGCTGGTTCGAGGCAGCCGTGATTTCACGAGTTCTTTTTTTAGTGGATCGGATCGAACTGGCAAAACAAGCCAAAGAAACCTTTGATGATTACCTGCGCGATTGGCCTGCAACAATCCTTTACGGAGGCAAAAGAAGTCTGTCAGGGCAGATTGTTGTAGGCACACTGGATACCATCGCAGGGCAGCTGGGACGGGATGGCTTCGGACACGCGTACTTTGATCTTGTGGTTACAGATGAATGTCACCGCTCGATTTACAACACCCATCGGGCTACCCTTGGCCATTTTGACGCCATTCATATAGGTCTGACCGCAACGCCCAACCCAGGCGAGCTGCGCTGGGTAAGCGAATACGAACGGCAACTGGTCCGTAGCACTTACATGTTCTTCGACTGCTGGGACGCAGCAAAGAAAGAAGGACGTCCTACGTTTTGCTACACAATCCAGGAGGGTATTAACGAGGGTTATCTCGCTAACTACAGAATATACCAAGCCGAAAGCGTTCTTACTTTTGAAGGTGCTGAATGGGAGGGTGATGAGATTAAGCCAGGCGAGTGGGGGCGAACTGCAGAGTCCGAAGATCGTCTTCAAACCATTCTTCAGGAATATTTCAACGCGGATGCGGACCGGCAAAAGGAAAGACCCCGAAAGAGCATCGTTTTTGCCGTGTCGGAACGTCAGGCGGGCATCCTTGAGCAATTGTTTAACAAATTCCTGCCCGAGGAGACTTGCCTGGAAACCGGCAGGCAGATTAATCGTTCGCCCGGGCAGGTACGCCAGGACTTTGCCAAGAAGATTACCTGCTATACGAACAACGGAAACCCTAAACCTATCATCGATGAGTTCAAGTATGACCCTCTCCCCATTGTTGCCATTTCGGTTGATATGTTAGACACTGGCTACGATCATAAGGAAGTAGAGAATCTTATCATGCTGCGTCCCACAAAATCGGCCATCAAATATGCACAGATGCGCGGGCGGGGATCCCGGCTCTGCCCTCGTATCGGCAAAACGGAATTCATTATTTACGACTTTGTCGGTAATACACAAAGATTCAATGATCCTGGCGAGCCCTACTATAAGCCTAAGGTCATTGGTTCCAAACCTGGACCAATATTACCGAGCGGAGATAAGGAAGACGAGGGGATTATTGCAGGACCGCGTGAACCAAAGCCATACCCTCTTCCAAGAAGTGAATTCCTTGTCATAAAAGAAGGTTCCTTAGAGGATGAGATCCGGAAACGGCAGATCCTAATTGTTGGTCCCGAAGGTTTAGCTATTGACCGAAAGACCTACCGGGAAAAATGGGAAGAGAAAGTTATTGAACTGAGAAAGGCTGATCCGGCTGTTGAGAAGATATTTGGTGGGGAGGATCTCTCACCAGAGGAATGGGAAAATCTCGCCCGACGGCTCAATTCACCGAAATATTATTTTGACGAGAATAGCCTTCGCCGCGCTTTCGAACAACCCACTGGCTCTCTCTCCGATTTCATCCGTGCGGCTCTGGGATTGTTCAGGTTTCCGACTCGGGAAGAGCGAATAGAGCGAGCCTTTAATTCCTGGGTGGCCGAGCATTCGAGCAGCATCAATCCTGGCCAGGCCCAGATGCTCCGACTTCTTAAAGCCCGAGTGGCTGCCGGGGAGGCGATTACTCTTCGCCTGTTTAGTCTTCCACCGTTCTCTCTCTGGGGCGGTCTTGTTCGGATGGAACAACTCTTCGGGAAAGAATGCCTGGTGCAAATGGTTGATGAACTGAATAATTTGCTGGCTGCTTAGAAAGGGTTTGGAATGGATAATGGAGCATTACAGACAACGCTTAAAACGCTCTGCAAGATTATGTGGGATAACAACGTAACGAACCCCATCACGTACGTTACACAGATTTCATACCTGCTCTTTCTCAAAATGCTCGAAGAAATGGATACCGAGCAACAGAGCACCGGAAACGGCAATTATCGCTCCTTATTTGGTAAATTTAAGGGAGATAATGAAGCCCTGGACTATGAGCCCTTGCGCTGGAGCGTCCTCACGTCTGATCCAGATAACGAAAGAATGCTTCGTACTCTTCGCGACACGCTTCCTTTGCTTGCGAAACACCCATTCCTATCTCAGGGGTCTCGAGCCATTTTTAAAAATGCATCAATCGTGATTCCGACGGGTGCTGCTCTGCGTCGTGCCGTGGATCTCATTGGGCAAATATCTTTCCTTGGAATTGATGCCGATGTGAAAGGAGACCTTTTTGAATATCTTGGTAGTGAGCTCGGAAGTCAAAAAAAAGCAGCTCAATTTCGCACGCCGCGGCACCTCATCCGCGTCATTGTTCAGATGGTCAATCCCAAGATTGACAGTATTCTCTGCGATTCGGCCTGTGGAAGTGGCGGTTTTCTTATCGCAGCCTATGAACATATTATACTTGCCAACACGAGTCCCGAATTCACTAAAGAGAAGATTGGTGCAGACGGCCTGCCCAGAAAAATCGGCATCGGTGATCGTTTATCCCGAGCACAATGGGATTTCCTTCAACGCGGGACACTGCATGGCTTCGAAGCAGACCCCGACATTCTACGGCTCGCCGCAATGAACGCCGTCCTTCACCAGTTTGATCAGTCTCCGATTGTCCAACGTGACTCCATTTGCGGTAGCGAGGATAGGTGGGATGAAGTACAGTTTGATTATATTCTTGAGAATCCCCCTTTCTCCGGTTCCCGGGGCGATGCCAAACGTTCCCTCCGCGTTGAAAAAGGTGACAAATACATCCTGTTTCTTGCTGCTGCACTTCGCAGTCTTCGTCAGGGCGGCACGGCCGGTATCATCTTCCCTAACGGACTCCTCTTCGGCGATTCAGGGAGTCACCTTTATGTGAAAGAACGCTTGCTTAAAGAGTTTGACCTTCAGGTTGTTGTTACGCTCCCGAAAGGCATGTTCGAGCCTTACACACCCAATCCGACTTGTTTTATTGTTTTTAGACGAACCGGCCGTCCCACGAAGAAAGTCTGGTTTTTTCGTGTAGAAGGGGACGGCTCCTCGCTCAGAAGGGCTCGCAAATTCGGCCCTGAGTACCGCAACGATTTTCCGGACCTCCTCCGCATGTGGCCGAAACGGGGAACCGAAGAAGGCCGCGCCTGGCTCGTCCCAGCGCAGAGGATCATCGATAATGGCTATAACATGACCCTCTCGGCTCTCGGCCTGGTTGAACCTGATATTATTGAACACTCGGCCCCTGAAGATATCCTTGCTTCCGTCGCAGCAAAAGAGGAACGAATCCTCCAGCTTATTAAGGAAATGCAGCAATTGTTGGAAGGAGGAAATGGGTGATGAATAATACCACTTTGCCAGAAGGATGGAACTTTGTAAAACTTTCCGAGATAGCGGACTTAAAAAATGGTGGTACACCATCAAAAAGAATCAGTAAATATTGGGAAAACGGTAGTATACCTTTTGTTACAGCAGCAGATCTTACATCATTGTATGTGGAAAAAGCTCGAAGCTATGTGACTCCTTCTGGTTTGTATTCTGGAAAAACCGTGGTTTGCGAACAAGGTGATCTATTAATAGGAACACGGACGCGTGTGGGAAATTGTGCAATTGCAAAAGGCTTGATGGGTGCAAGTCAGGACATAACGAGAGCGCGATTTAAAAAAGAGGTTGTAATTGAATACTTCGGTTGGTTTTTTAGGAATATTGCGGACTTCCTATCCTTCTATTCACAAGGGACATCAATTCAAGGCATTACAAGAGATGTGCTGAACGAACTGGAAATCCCTGTGCCGCCGTTGGATGAGCAACAGCGAATTGTAACCAGGATTGAGGCCCTGACACACCGTGCGAATGAGATACGACAAATTCTCAAGAAGGCCGATGCTGAGCTGTCTGGTTTTATCCCTTCTCTGCTGAGCCGGGCCTTTCGGGGGGAACTTTAGAAAAGCAATAATAATGCGCTTGAGAATTCCAACATTGAACGATGAGCCAGGGGATTTTGACCACCTTTTTGCGCTGTGGCAGGAGGCTAATGATTATTTCACAGATATCATATTCGATTTTTCCTTATGTAGATTCTTACGTCCCAATGCGGTGGCGTTTTTGGGGGGCTTGGCTAGGTTGATCAATTGGCGAATGGGCTCGGTCGTCTTTGATTGGGATTCTCTAATCGACGGAGCAGTAAGAATGAATCTCCGCCAAAATGGTTTTACCGGAGCATTTGGGGAAAGGTCTACTGGATGGGGAGGGAACTCCATCCCTTATCGGGAGGATGCAGCGGAAGATCCTACCGGGATTTTAGATTACCTCACGGATTACTGGCTGGGCCGAGGATGGGTCCAGGTGAGTACAAGACTGCGAGATGCTATTGTCGGAAAAATGTGGGAGATCTATGCGAATTCTTTTGAGCACTCAGCTTCTCCTATTGGCGTCTTTTCTTGTGGACAACATTTTCCGCAGAGGAACGAGCTCATTCTATCTGTCATTGATTTCGGTCTCGGTATCGTCGCCAATGTGCGAAACTATCTAAGCAGTGACCCGCGTGCAAGTCAACTTACAGCCGCTCAATGTTTGCATTGGGCGTTTCAACGGGGGACCAGTACACGACCTAACGGTATGGCACGAGGCCTCGGCCTTGACCTGCTAAAAGAATTTATCAGGGTCAATCACGGAAAACTTGAAGTTTATAGTAACGAAGGGTATGCTTTAATTGAGAGGGGGAACGAACAATTCGAAAATCATCCTATTGCATTCGAAGGAACCATTTTCCATATAACCTTGCGGTGTGACGAACGTTTTTATCGTTTTTCAGACGAAGTCGGTGAGGATATCCCGTTTTGAAAAGGAGGATAATGACCAATGGAAGTGAAAATTAGCGACCTGATCGGCCCGCGCTGTATTACAAAAGATGATGGGCAGCGGGTTTATGAAGCTATCCATAGGGAACTAAAGAACCGGCAAACGATCACCTTGGATTTCGAGGAGGTTAAGCAATTTGCCTCACCTTTTTTCAATTTTGCCATTGGACAACTGCTAAGGGACAATACTGTTGAAGACCTTCGACAGTTCCTTAGGTTTGTAAATTTGGTTTCGGATGGTCAACTGGTTGTTGATCGTGTGATTGAAAATGCAACCCGCTACCACAAGGATGTGGATTATAAAGAGATTGTGGATTCGATCCTTCACCAGCAGGCAGAGGAGTTGGGGTGATGTCGGTCAATTATGTGATAAGGGCAGAGGTGGTTGATATTCAGAGTGATGCTCCCAGAAATGGCGATGTATTTATGGTGGATTCGAATGTTTGGTTCTGGATGACCTACGTAAGTGCCAGTACCAATGCAATGGCCTACCAAACAAGGGACTATCCTGAGTATGTGAATAAGGCCCTCGCACTAGGGGTGCGGATTTTTTGTAGTGGGTTATCCATGGCTGAATTGACTCATCTTATAGAAACGAATGAAAGAAAGATTTACTCCCAATACTGTGGAAGTATCGGAACAAAGGAATATAGACATAATCTCCCCACAGAACGAGAACGGATCGTGAAAGAAATTGAAGCGGCTTGGGTACAGGTTAAAACAATGTCTGATCTTCTCGAACTTTCGATAGACGATACGACTACAAGCTCGGCAATCAACCGTCTTCAGAATGATCTCGTGGACGGGTACGATCTCTTCATTTTAGAGACGATAGAACGACATAAAATTCCGCAGGTCATTACCGATGATGGGGATTTTACAACCATTTCCGGGGTTCAGATCTTTACTGCCAACCGCACCGTCTTAAATGCTGCCCGATCGCAAGGGAAATTGGTTGTACGGTAATCTAAGGTCGATTATAAACTACTCGAATTGATTTGCTCCCTAATTCTCAACAGGAATACATATAATTCAAATGAATGAAGTGAAGAAACGTGACTTTTATGACAAAGAGGTCTGCCGGACATGGTGGCCGGTGTGGGTCCAGAACTTTGGTGGCCCGCATCATTAACCCGGTGTTTTTGAAACGTGTGGTTTTGAGCAATTACAAGAGCATCAAGGGGTGTTCAGTATGCCTTGGTCCTCTAACATTTCTTGTCGGGCAGAACGGAGCCGGGAAAAGCAACTTTCTTGATGCCCTCCGTTTGGTGACCGAGTCTCTTAATACTTCCTTGGAGCACGCACTCAGGGAGAGGGGGGGAATCAATGAAGTCAGGCGACACTCCTCAGGACATCCAACGCATTTCGGAATTCGCCTCGAGTGGCAACTTCCGGACGGAACACAGGGAACCTATGCCTTTCGCGTAGGGTCAAAGAAAAGGGGAGGTTTCGAGATTCAACAGGAAGAATGCAGGATTTTTAGTAATGGACTTTTGGAAAAGGACTTTTACAAAGTAGAAGACGGCATACTTAAGAAGTCCAGCTTTCAAGTTGGCCCTCCAGCCTCCAGCGACCGCCTCTATCTTGTGGCCGCATCCGGTCTTGCGCCTTTCAGGCCACTTTACGACGCACTTTCAAGGATGGGTTTCTACAACCTTAACCCCGATGAAATTCGCGAACTCCAACCGCCGGATGCGGGTGAAGTGCTGAAACGGGATGGAAGCAACCTGGCAAGTGTCTTGAGTGTAATGACCAAAGAAAACAGAGAAGGATTTAATCGTGTTGTCGCTTTCTTAGAAAAAGTCGTTCCGGGAATCCAGGGCATTGACGTTAAACATGTGGGGAAGAAAGAAACGATCGAGTTCCGCCAGCTTGTAGGAAACAGTAAAGATGCATGGCGTTTCATGGCGGAAAACATGTCTGACGGCACCCTGCGGGCACTTGGCGTTTTGACGGCCCTGTTTCAATCATCGGGCCAAGCGGAAAAGAGAGTCCCATTCGTGGGAATTGAGGAACCGGAAGTGGCCGTGCACCCAGGTGCGGCGGGCGTGCTCAGAGACGGACTGGTCACCGCGTCAAAGACGACACAGATTGCAGTAACCAGTCATAGTCCGGACCTGCTGGACGACAAAGGGATTATGGGTGAGAGTATTATTGTCGTTGTAAACAGGAACGGTGAAACCAGGATTACCCCCCTCGATCAAGCCGGACAAGCTGCAATAGGGAACCACATGTACACGGCGGGTGATTTATTGAGATTGAATCAAGTCAAACCTGAAGAGACGGCAATAGAGAACGCGGTATGCTGATTAGATGGAATTAGCGGCGCAATTTGCACCCAGCCACCTCTTTTTACAAAGGGAGAAGAAGACGACCAGGACCGAGCCAAATATCAAGCCGCAAGGCGCTGGGTTACAGCGGTCAATAACTGGGGACGTCTGGGGATATGGGACTTTTCCGTATGCCGTGATCCGGCATTAATTCCAAGGCAAATCGGAGAAATGACGGCCCCCAAAAAACCATTTTGTGAATAGTTTCTTCTTGAATTTTTATTCTTTTGCATCATAATGGATTCATATGCAGGTGGGGATTAAATAGAAATACTTTCCATTCAGTACATGTCTGCCAGAAGGGATATGAAGATTCACATCCTACAACGTCGGGCAACAGAAGACGAAATTCAAGAGATGCTAAAGGAACTTGGAACCTACATCAAGCTGGCTGTTGACGTGGAGAGGGAAATCCTTGCAGGAGGCGGTGAATATCATGCCGATTGCGAGGAGGTCCTCTTGGAGGATGGCAGCCGACAGGAGGACCTCTGGGGCGCCGACTGGTATCCGGATTCCGGAACAGTGGGATTCGGGGCCCTAATAAACATCAGGCCTCGAGATGGCAATTACGGGATGGAGATTGAAAACCCCGAGGTTCGTCAGAGGGTTGAAAGGATTGTGCGAAGATTAATGGAGGGTGAATCGAGATGAGAGATTTAAAGAAGATGCGCGAACGATTCATCCGCGACCAGACTCCGGTGCGATTGGGAAACCTGGCCTCCAACCTTCTACGTCTGAGCAAATGGGCGCAGATGAAACAAGGGGATGAATCGGTGGTCGATCTGATGCGTGAGATTGCCTGGTTCATGGAATGGAGTGGAGACATGGCATCAGCGGAGATAGCCGATATGCAGAGGGAGATTTGCCGCTGGCGTCGTGCCTGGCCGATAGAGCCTGCCCGCTCCATACTGGCGCTGCGTGCCCTTCAGATGTCTAATCGAATTCTTGAGCTCTCAGGTCTTTTAGAACAGGGAAGCGAGAGGGTCCAAAAAAGGAAATTGTAAATCTTTTCTTCTTGAATTTTTATTCTTTTGCTTCATAATAGAGAAAAGGCAAAGGTGAAGGTTAAGAAGCCGGTTTGGTTTAAAGTTAAAGGGCAAAGGTTAACGATTTAAAAACCCAAGACAATGCCCATTGACGAGACCGGCATCGTTACCCTAACCTTTGAACTATAGGCTTTCATTTTTAAGGAGGTAGGGATGAAACTTGAGAGATTTGAAGGGGTTTGGACGGCCATTGCCACTCCCTTTAATCGAAAGGGAGAGATTGATTTTGAGGGTCTGGAGAAGAACATTCAGTTTCAGATAGCCAATGGCGCCCATCTCATTCCAACGGGAACGACCGGTGAATCTCCAACGCTCGATTGGAGGGAACATGACCGGGTCATCACCAGGGCGGCCAGGCTGGCAAAGGGGAGGGCCTTTGTCATGGCTGGGACAGGTTCGAACTCGACCAAGGAGGCGCTCCGGGGAACAAAGCACGCCATGGAAGTGGGAGCACAGGGTGCTTTGCTTATGGACTGCTACTATAATGGGCCATCCTCCCTCGAACTGAGGACTCAGTATTATGAAGTGATTGCCAGGGCATTCCGCAAAGCTTTTATTATGCCCTATGTTATTCCCGGAAGAACAGGCACGAAACTCGAGGTCGAGGACCTAACTATCCTCCATCGGAAGTTTAAGAATGTGAGGTCCGTGAAAGAGGCGACCGGAGACCTTGACAGAATGGCGAAGACGAGGACCCTTCTGGGCGAAGACTTTGACATCCTCTCCGGAGACGATGATAAGACCTTCGAGATGATGAACCGAAGTGACATCCGTGCCTCAGGTGTGGTCTCTGTGATGTCAAACATCGTACCTGGACCCATTGGCGAGATGGTGAGGGCAATCCTGAAAGGAGATATGGAGAGGGCAAATTATTTAAAAGAGGTTCTGGATCCCCTCTTTAAAGTCGTGACCGTCAATACCATTGAATCCTACGAGGGCTTTGAGGTTCCGTGCAAGTTCAGGAATCCCGTAGCCATTAAAACGATGATGAAGGGACTTGGTATGCCATCCGGGCCTTGCCGGCAACCCCTTGGAAAGATGACCCCTAAGGGGATGGAGATCGTTCGAAACGCCCTCAAAACCGTTCACGAGAAGGACAGAGAGATCCTCAGACCCATCCAGGATTTCTATAAGGTGAATGTGGAGGAGAGACTCACAAACGATCGTTACTGGAGGTAACGAGAGGAGTATGATAAAATTGATTTTATACTGGCGGTAATAAATACCCTCTCGTAGGACAGGGCTTTAGCCCTGCAAATACGCAAGCCTAAAGGCTTGCCCTACAAGTTATTTGTTGCCGTTACTATAGATTGAATTTTATAAGAAGGTGGGAATGAAAGAGTCCTTAAGATATTTAAGCAATGCAAGAGAAATTCTGAAATCCGCACCCATCGAAGAGGGTACTTATACCGGTATTAAGCCCGTGAGAGAAGCCTTTGGAACAGCCTATCTTGCTGTATTGGAGGCGGCCAATGAATATCTCATGAAAAAGGGTTTAACAAAAAAAGAACTTCCAAAATCAGTGGATGCTTATAGAAAGGCATTACAGAAACACATAGCCATTCATAATGGAAAGTTGATGAGGGAGTTTGAAATGCTTTATGATACCTTGCACATAGCAGGGTATTATAGAGGCCTACTCTATAATGTAAATGTAGTTAATGCAGCTATAAGAGCTGCAAGGGCATTTATCGAGAAGATGGGTTAAAGGAAGGTTCCAAAATTGTTTCAAAAAAGGGCCTGTCCCCGGAATGGAGGCAGGCCCCTTTTTTTACCAGTTGGGGACGAAGAAAAGGAAGGCAAGAGAGGTGATGATGAAGTAGACGAAGAAGACCATGAGCAGCCAGCCCATGATATCCCTGAAGTTGAGCTTCGCCACGGCCAGCATGGCAATGGCCCAGAAGGGCTGGATCATGTCGGTCATCATATCGGCCCAGGCAAAGGTGACAACTGTGGTCCCCATTCCAACGCCCAGTTCCTTTGCTGCAGGGATGATGTAAGGCGCCACCACGGCCCACTCACCCCCTCCGGATGGGATGAGGTAGTTCAGGAGTCCGCCATACCAGTAGATGATGAGAGGGAAGGTCTGCGGCGTTGAGATGGCCACAAAGGCCTTTGTGAATGCAACAGAGAGACCGGTGAATTTGAAGAGACCGAGGATCCCTGCATAGAAGGGAAACTGGATGACAATTCCCCAGACGGCCCTTCCCGCATCCTCTGTCGCTTTTAAGAACGACCAGGGCCTCCAGTGGAAGAGGATGCCTAACATCAACATGGAGAAATTGACGACATCGAGGGTGAGGGCAAGGCCCTTATTGGAGAAGTACCAGATCAACCAGATCAGCCCTCCGATGAAGACAATGATATTGAATCCGGGCCACCAGTTCATCCAGTCCGAAGGGCTTTCCCATTTTGAGGGTTTTGGAGGCGCTTCGTAAAGCTTGAGTCTATCCATTAATTCAGGCTTCACAATGAAGGCCTTCCCCGGCCTCGGATGCATGAGAGCCATCAGGATGGTGACCACCCCAACGATGATGATGGTCAGAATGAGATTGAAGGGGTGAAAAATCGTATTGGCTACAGGGATAGTTGCATCCAAAATTTTTCCTTTGATCAGGAAGTTGTCCGGGGTGGCCACGAGCAATGTGGCTGACCCGGAGAGCCCCGCATGCCAGGTGCAGCCGAGTCCTAAATAGGCCGCTGCAATCAGCAGACGATAATCGACCTTCGGATTTCTCCTCACGATGAAGAGGGCGAGCATAGCACTGGCGATGAGACTCAAACCCCAGTTAAACCAGGCCATGATCATGGAGAAGAGAGACATGGTCACAATGGCTTGCCACGGTTTTTCAGGATTGGACCATCCGGAGATTCCGTCCAGCAGTTTCCGGACAGGAGGGGAACAGGCCAGAATATAGCCTGTCATCATAATCAGACACATCTGCATGGCAAAGGTGAGTAATTCCCAGAATCCCTTTCCCCATGCCTGAATGGATTGGTAGGCTCGAGCGCCGAGGCCCACCTCCGGTTTGAACCCCCAGATGAGGGCAAAGATGTAAGTAACAAGACTTAGAAAGACAACAATGACCAGGGCATCAGGGATCCAGCGCTCTGTCCAGCGTGTAAGGCCATCGCCCCAATCCTTTAGAAACTCAAAGGTTCCTCGGACACCTTCTTTCTTTTCCTCGTTCATAAACGTTCCCTCCTTTTTAAAGGGTTTGATGGGGGAAAAAGAGCCCTAACGGAAGACATTTAAATCGGACCGGAGGCCTTATTGACGAAATCACCTCCTTTCGTCAAGTATTGAAAGATGTTAAGGAACGTAAAAGTGAAAATCTTTTAGAACCAGCTAAATCCCCTTCTTCATATCGAAAAGAGGCCAGTTTGTCAAGAAAAAAATGAAGTATGTCATTTAAAATTCAAAAGTGCACACCTGGTTTTTAATAATTTTATACCCATATTTGAAAAATCCGTCGCCGGCTTTGTGGGAATGTGGGTTCCGTGAAGCGGAATCCAAGTCATTGTGGAAAGTGTGGGAAAGTCCTCCATTCTATCTCGGATGGAAACTCTCTTCCCAATTGGTTGAGCGATTGATCAATCCGGGTAAGACTTTTCCATGCTTTCCACAATGACGGCATTTCCACAAAGCTTATTTTGAGGGATATAGTCTAAAACCCAAAAAGGAGGTCCAGACTATGTCCCAACTCCACAAACGATTTACCTCAGAACAAGTAAAAGAGCTCCTCGAACGTTATTTAAA
>JASEIE010000068.1 GCA_030024065.1 Thermodesulfobacteriota bacterium | reverse complement strand
ACATACGTCTCCAACCCCTGCCGGAGTTCACCTTAGGTGAAGTCTACCCATTCCCTTAACATGTCAACTCAATCGCCGTCCGAAGCCTTGAAGAGCGGTTTACCCGTGTCCGTTTATCAACTGTTAGGTTAAATGTTGGACACCGCCTCAGCCCCAGCTATCCTTCCCATGACCGATCCCCTTGTTAAACCAGTTGCGCCGAGGTAATTGAAATAGAAGAATCCTCCGGTGATCTCACCCACGGCATAGAGCCCTTTAATGGGGCGATCAGAGGTATCAATGACCTGAGCCTTCTCATTCGTTTTCAACCCTCCATAGGTCATGGTGAGCCCGCATACAACGGCATAGGCTCGATATGGAGGGGTATCAATTTTTTGTGCCCAATTCATCTTATCCGGATGTAAACCTTTGGTGCGCCGCCCATCGAGCTGATAAGGGATAAATGGCTTTTCATCTTTCACGGCTGCATTAAATTCTTTAACGGTCTCTATGAATTGTTCCACATCGATATCGACTTCTTCTGCGAGTTCCTCAAGGGTTTTGCTCTCCACCTTAATGGCATCTTGATACTCCACTCTTAAAAGAGGGAATACCTTCGCATCGAAAATTTGGAAAGCTACCCCTCCGGGCTGTTTTAAGATCTCTTTGCCAAATTTGGCATAGGTATAGGCGAAGAAATTCTCCCCTTCATCCACAAATCGTTTTCCCTCGCGGTTGACCATAATCCCATAGAGATAGGAATAACGTTGGGAAGCAACCGATTCAGCCTCAACCATTGGGGAGTCTTCACTCACAGGAGAGGCGTGAAACCCACCCCAGTGTCCAGCAAGCTGGGCACCCACGTCATAGGCCATTTGAATCCCATCTCCCGTGTTATAACGGGTACCGCGAAGTTTAACGAGATCCATATTCTCCCCTAATAGAGCCCTCCTCTTTTCAGGATTGGCTTGATATCCACCGCATGCCAAGATAAGCCTTTTCGTATCGACCTGAGTCAATCCATCGATATCCCTGGCCAAAACGCCGCATACCCTGTTTTCTGAATTCATGATGAGTTGATAAGCAGCCGTATCATATAAAATTTCAATCCCTTTATTCTCTGCAATGCCATAAAGCATCTCGACAAGACCTTCTCCTGAACCTGAAGCCTGAAGGAAATGTTGGCTGGCAGGCCAGAAAAGATGATCCCCCTTTTTATATGCATGGATGGGATTGATATCCCACTTTAATCCCTGTTTTTTCATCCACATGACCGTTTCAAAAGACTTGGTGACGAAAATCTCTGTGAGCCTTTGATCCGCCCATCCTTCTGACAATCTCATGACCTGATGATAAAAATCATCTTTGGGATAAGGTTCAATTTCAAATTCTCCTTTGGGGAGAGTTGCGCCCTCCAGTAGATTCAGAATATCCTGCTTGCTCTCAGTGGCCACTCTAAAATCACCATAGGAGAATCGGCTGTTCCCTCCCCTCGATCTTTTAGGAGCTTTCTCAATAATTAGGACCTTTGCACCAACATTCTTTGCCTCAATGGCTGCGACCAGCCCTGCATTTCCTCCACCCACAACTACCAAATCACACTGAACCCTCTTTTTCACATCCATCTAATCTCTCCCCTTTTCTTTTGTCCTTTCCTTATCGACCTATCTCGTTGATTATTAAAAATCTAAAATTGATATCTGTTCGCCAAGAAAAATTATGTGGGTAAAGTAACTAAACTCATCAGGCGCCTTATATTCTTTAACGATTCGAGATTTCTGAGTAAATGTAAAACCTCCTTCGTCTTATTTTTTTTCTTCAAGACAGGTAGGGCTAAGTCCATAAATTTTGTATCCATCTCATCATCAGTCATTGGGTTGGATGGCCCCCCCTTGAGACGATCTACTTTGGATTTGATAACCTGCCCATTTTTCATCTTCACTTCGACCAATGCATTCTGAATGGTCAAAGAGGGGTTCACCTTTAGTTGAACCTGCTTCATTAATTGCCGGATATCGTCCCTTCTGACCTCTTCAGGCCTGAATTTGCTTAAACTGACATCTCCCATCAGGCTACGAGCAGCACAGTAGTAGAGACTGAATTTAGCCTCATTCCCATCCTGAGGATCTTTGATGGCTGCCACATCAATCGCAATGGGGTTGATCTCACAGATCACCCCTTCTACATCTGAAGAAGAGGAGATTTGATCAGATATATCCAAACAGGCATTGATAACCGAATGGGTTTGATAACAGGCTGGATAAGGTTTGAAGCTGTTATTCAAAATCTCAAACCGTTCACCCAGACCATCTAAGAGCTCATCCTCATCAAATCTCTGTGCAAGGACCTGGCAAATTCCATCTGATCCCTCAAAGATGTCCATGGGGGCTGAAAATCCTCGAGAAGCCAAAAGGGCAGATAGAATCCCATCGTAGCAGGCCTTTCCCGGGTGAAAGTGTTTGGTCATCGTTCCGAAAACCCTTCTCAGCCCTGCTGATTGAGTAGCGGCAATGCCTAAGGTAATTGCCATCTGATTGGGATCGAGCCCTAAGAGTTTTCCAAAACAGACCGCTGCACCCATCCGGCCTATTGTGCTGGTAGGATGCCATCCCCGATCAAGTTGATGCCGACCCCTTCCTGCTGCAAAACTCACCCTGGTGGCCACCTCAAATCCCATGACAAAGGCTGAGATAATCTCTTTTCCGCTCTTCCTTTTCCACTCTCCTCCAGCGAGGGCTGGTGGAGCTAATATCCCACTTGTGTGAAGGATCGCTTCTGAATGGACATCATCATAATCATTCACATGGGACATAGCCCCGTTCATTAAGCTGGCATTCAATACATTCGTTTTTAATGGATATTGAATGACAGAGGCCTGTTTCTTGCCACCCAATTCTTTAATCAACTCAAAAAGTATCTTTCCTGTAGTACTATTGGCTCCCAGTAGTGTCACTCCCATCCAATCAATGAAACATCGTTTTGCCTGGTTGATCACATCGGTAGGGAGATCTTCATAAGTGCTTTGAACGATATATTCAGATAATTTCTTTGTGATCGATTCCATATTAATATCCTTGTTTCGAGATTTTTTATTCCTGTCTTACCTGCTTGGGAAGGCAGGCAAGACAGGATATTCATCTCCTCTATTTAAGCTCTTCAATGAACTTCACCACCTCAGAATCAGAGGCATAACCCTTCTTGGCCACCTCCTTCTTAATCCTCTCCAAAATGCCATCCAAATGACTCTGACTCACTTTGAGCCCTTTGCTCTCCGCCAGCATAAGGATCGAATCCGTCGAAGTGGTGCTCCCAAAATAGATCTGTCGGGTCTGTCCCACCAACTCCGGCTTATACGGCTCAAAGGTGTTACTGTGACCACTCAATATCGCCGTCACGTGAATATCTGCCTCATGAATGAAGGTATTGTTTCCGACAATGGGCTTATTTTTCGGAAGAGCAATCTTGCTAATTTTCTCAACCAGCTTCGATAGCTCCATCAGCCTCTCTAACTTAAATCCGGTGTCGACATGATACAAACATTCCAGTGCCATAACCGTCTCTTCCATGGAGCAGTTGCCAGCACGATCCCCCAACCCGTTCACCACCAAATCAACTAATTCCGCACCACCCTCCACCGCCGCGCAGGTGTTCGCCACCGCGCAGCCAAAATCATCATGGCAATGGTATTGAACCGGTACGTTGATCGCATTCTTCAGCTCCTTGATCCAAAACCGGGTCGCGGGCGGATTAAGAATCCCCAAGGTATCATAGACGCGAACCCGATTGGCCCCTGCCTCTATTCCCGTCTTCAATAAGGTTTTCAAGAAATCGAGATCCGTACGGGTCGTATCGTAAGGCCCAAAGGTGATGCTAAAACCCATCTTCTTGGCCGTGGAGATCGCATGATATGCTTTGTCAAGCGTATAGCCTTTGCTAATATTCTTAATCTTGAATTGATAATCCGAGCAGGGGATGTTGATATCAATCTGGTCCAACGGAAGGGATTTGGCAAACTCAAGGTCCTTTTCCAAATCTCCCCCTCCGTGCGCACGGATATAGCCATTTAAACGAAGCTTCTTGCAGGCCTTCCGTACTTCCCTGCACGCCTCGGCATGCTCCGGGATGTAGGCCACATATCCTACATTCGTCTCATAAACCCCAGCCTCCTCTAATTTCGCCGCAATCTCCACCTTATCCTTCACCGTCATGGTAACCCCGGGTGTTTCCTCCCCTTCCCTGATCGTCTCATCAAAGACATAAACCCGGGAGAGAAGGTCCATCCCTGCCCTCGCACCAGGCATAAAATTAATTTCACCCACATCTGACATTTTTTTTGGATCCATTGCCATAGTCCTCTCCTCCTTATTTAATAGAATTTAATAGCCCGCCTTTTAATATGATCGATCGAAAAAACTCGGGATAGATCGTACTTCGATACTCCTCCTTTCTAGTTAGATTTACAATCTTCCCTTTTTCTGGATAGACTACTAACTCATCGCTATTCTCTATTTTATCCGGGGCCTCCTCGCATTCGATGACTGGAAGACCGATATTGATCGAATTTCTGAAGAATATCCGAGCAAAACTTCTCGCAATAACGCAAGAAAGCCCCACTGCCTTTAGAGCCACTGGTGCATGCTCTCTGGAACTGCCGCATCCAAAATTGTCTTCGGCGACCAGGATATCTCCAGGCTGAACCTTCTCTGTAAATCCCGGTGCGACTACTTCCATACAGTGCCTTCCCAAGATCTGAGGATCTGTTGTATAGAGATAGATTCCAGGGATAATGGCATCGGTGTCAATATTCGATCCAAACTTCCATGCTTTTCCTCGATACTCCAAAGTCACATCACCTCCTCAGGAATTGAGATATACCCTTTAATGGCTGTGGCTGCCCCAACGGCAGGTGAAGCTAAATAGACCTCACTCGTTTTATCTCCCATCCTTCCAAGAAAATTTCGATTCGTTGTGGCAAGGGCCCGTTCACTTTCAGCCAGAATTCCCATATGTCCTCCAAAACAGGGACCGCAGGTGGGTAAAGAGACGGCTGCCTTTGCCTTGACAAAAGTTTCAATCAGACCTTCCTGAAGGGCTTGAAGATAGATCTCCTGAGATCCTGGAATGATGATGGTCCTTACATTGGGATTCGTCTCCTTACCTCGGAGGATGCGAGCAGCAACCCTCATATCTTCTATCCTTCCATTGGTACAGCATCCGATTACCACCTGGTCGATCTCGATTTTGCCAATTTCAGAGATTGGTTTAACATTTCCTGGTGAATGGGGAAGAGCGACTTGATAAGAAATTTTACTCGCATCGTATTCAATGATCTTCCAATAGTGAGCATCCGGATCGCTGGCAATAATCTCAAACTCCTCTTTTACCCTCGGCTTAAGAAATGTCAAGGTCTTTTGATCCACATGAAAGATACCATTCTTCCCGCCCGCCTCAATGGCCATATTGGCCATGGTGAATCGATTATCCAAAGAGAGGGCATCGATCGCCTCTCCGATGAACTCCATGGCTCTATACCTTGCCCCTTCGACTCCGATCTGCCCTATGGTGTAGAGAATAAGATCTTTGCCGCTGATCCAAGTTCCTGATCTCCCATGATAAATAAATTTCATCGTCTCTGGAACTCTAAACCAGAGTTCCCCTTTAGCCATGGCGGCTGCCATATCTGTACTCCCAACTCCTGAAGCAAAGGCGCCCAAGGCCCCTGCACTGCAAGTATGAGAGTCTGCACCCACGACCAAATCTCCTGGCTTGATTAATCCTAATTCAGGCAGAAGAATGTGCTCAATGCCAACGCGTCCCACTTCAAGGAAATTCAACAGTCCCATCTTTTTGGCAAAGAGCCTCACTCTTCTGACTTGTTGAGCGCAGGAGATATCTTTTGGAGGGGTGAAATGGTCTGCAACGAACATCACTCGTTTCGGATCGAAGACTTTGTTAAATCCTGCCTTTTTGAACTGGTCAATGGCCAAATCTCCGGTATTCTCATTGGCAAAGACCAGATCAACCCTTGCATTAATCAATTCGCCTGGTTCCACCCTCTTCTTTCCTGCATGTTTTGCCAAAATCTTTTCGGTGATCGTCATTCCCATCTCTGAACCCTCGTTCTTAATCTCTTTATGCCGAAACGACATATCCTCCATCTACATAGAGGATGTGGCCATTGATGAAATTGGAGGCGTCGGAGGATAAAAAGACAACCGCACCCACAAGGTCTTCTGGTTGTCCCCATCTATTCAGAGGGATTCTTTCGAGCAGTCTTCTCGTATAGTCTGGGTCTGCCACTGGACTTCCCATCGTACCATCTCTTGATGTTTCGACTAAGCTCGGAGCGATACTATTCACCTGGATATTGTACTTACCCCATTCACAAGCCAGTGCCCTGGTCAGAGAATCTAAACCTCCCTTGCTGGTACAATAGGCGACAAAATCTTTTGGACGGCCAAACCTTCCCCTGATGGAGGATAAGTTGATGATTTTCCCTCCCTTCCTTGGAATCATTGCTGCCCTGGCGACCTTTTGGGAACAGAGGAAAGCACCCGTTATGTTTGTTTCTATTACCTCTCGCCAATTTTTAGAACTGATCTCTTCTGCCAGGATACGATAATTTAGGGCTGAATTGTTTATTAAGATGTCAATCTTGCCGAATCGTCTCATAGTTTCATCAACCACCCGGTCAACCTCATCCTCTTTGGTAATATCAGCGGAAATGGCGAAGGCCTCCCCGCCTAATCCTTTCACTTCATCCTCTAACTGTCTAAGTTTTTCAAAATTTCTACTGGCAAGCACAACCTGAGCGCCAAAAGCTATCAAGGAGTAAGTGATAATTTTCCCGAGACCTCCTGCAGCTCCTGTGACAATAGCTACCTTCCCTGATAGCTCAAAGATTTTTTTAATTCTTTCAATAAATTCCAAATCCATTCGTGTCTCTTCTTAATAGTAAATTTCCCCGCAGCAGAGCTGCGGGCCATTAAAAATCAAAACTCAACTGCTCGTGGTGCTGATACTTTATGTATAGACGTATGACGTCTGAGGTTACCTTGTCTCCAACAGAGCGAACAAAATACCCATCACCCCAAAAATCTCCTCCCCAAAATTGCATGACTTGTTCGTTTTATCGGGCTCATGCCCAACTTATACCATGTTTTATCGCTTCGCGAACCTGTTTTCATCCGCCCAGCAGAGCTGGGCGGTATTCAACAGGTATTTTTATAAAACTGAAAAATTTTATCGAAGCATATTACGAAACAAATTAAATGATGTCAATGGGCAGAAATACCTATAGTCTTAAGAACCGAGAGGTTGGAATGGCGGGATCAAAATTGAAACCAGGGGAAGTAAGTAGTACCAAAATAATGGAGGATAGCGATTATTTATTCAAGAGGTCTCTCATTTTCAAAATGATTTTCGAAAAGTCCTCCTCCCCGTCCCCTTTTTCCATTGCATATTTAAAATAATTGTAGGTGCGTTCGGTAATAGGTAACTTCACTCCAGCCATTTTGCCAATTTTCCTTACCATGGAGATGTCTTTGTAAGCATTGGCGAAGGTTGCGCCCATATCATAATTTTTTGGAATAATGAATTTTGGAAATCTCACCTCCGAGGCATAACTGCGAGCATTGCCAAGGTTAAAGACTTCGATCATTCTCTCCAACGATAAACCGAGTTTCTCTCCAAGGACGACTGCCTCGCAGGTGGCAACGAAGACAGAAAGAGCCGCTTGATTATGGACCAGTTTAATTAAATGTCCACTTCCCGTCTCCCCTATATAGATGGTTCGTTTACCAATCGCTTCAAAAAGGGGAATACACTTTTCATAAACCTCACGCTTTCCACCTACCATGAATAGAAGTTGAGCATTTTTTGCTCCCAGAACCCCCCCTGACATCGGTGCATCAAGATATTCAATTCCTTTCTTCAGTAGACGTTTTGCAAATTTTCTTGAGACCCGAGGGTCAGAGGTTGTCATATCCACAACGATCGTGCCTTTCGAAGCTCCTTTCCCTATGCCATCCTTTTCGAATAGGAGCTCATTGACGGCATGGGAGTTTGTGACTATGAGGAGAATGATATCCGATTCTTTTGCCAATTCATCTGGCGAGATGGCAATTTTAGCTCCAAGTGCTTTCATCTCTTCTTTGATATTTTCTTTCCTGGCAAAAATGGTCAACGGAAAACCCTTCTTCAGGAGATTCTCTGAGATAGGATATCCCATTCTTCCTACTCCGATTAATCCTATTTTTTCCATTTAACATCCTTTCTATCCCATACCATTCTTCACCCGAAGGCAATCTTAATTGGTGGTAGAAGTAAATCCCTTTTGAATGGCGTATTTCACTATTTCAGCTGTCTTTCGGATATTTAACTTATTCATAATATTGTCGCGATGATGATGGACTGTTCGAATGCTGATTCTTAAAAGATGGGCTATCTCTTTGCTCGACTTCCCTTCGGCGATGAGCTTTAAGACCTCTCTCTCGCGGATGGACAGGGGTTCAAAAGGAGGTTTGAATTCCCTTCCCATATACTTATGTAATAGGTCTGCCGGCAATTCCATAGACAAGAGAGGGGATATATAAATCTTCCCTTTGCGAAGAGCCCCTATCGCAGAGACTAATTCTTTATCTGCATCTTCTTTAAGAAGATACCCTTCGGCACCTGCCGAGAGGGCATGATAAAGATATTCTTTACTCTTGTGCATCGTTAAAATCAACACTTTTATATTAGGATAAGCCCTTTTGATCTCGCGGGTCGCTTCAATCCCTCGAAGGTTCGGCATAGAGATATCGAGGAGAATCATATCGGGGGCCGATTTTTTCAATACCTCCAGAATTTTTATCCCATCGCCTACTTCTCCAACCACCTCAAAGCCAGGAATTTCTTCAATAATCCTTTTCACCCCTTGACGAAACATCATATGGTCATCGGCCAATACGATACGATAAGGGGTCATAGGATAAGGAACCATGGTCAATTTGTCCCTTCCTCAATAGGTAAGATAAAGGTGATTCGGGTCCCCTTCCCTTCTTGACTCCAGATATCAAGAGATCCTCCTAACATCCTTATTCGTTCATCCATCGTTGTCAAGCCCAATCCTCTTTCAGTAGCGTCTCTAGTCAGGGCCTGCTCAAAATTGAATCCCTTTCCATCATCCTCGATAAAAAATGAGACTTTGCAATCTTGTCTCCCCACCACGACAGAGGCATGGGTGGCATCAGAATGTTTCACAACGTTGGTAAGAGCCTCTTGAAAGACCCGATAGATGATAATCTGTTCCTCTTTGGAAAACAGATTGTCAATTTCCGCCATATCCATTGATATTTCAATATCATAATGTTTAACGAAACCTCCAATCAGCCATCGAATGGCTGCAGAAAGACCTAAATCCTCCAGAATGGATGGGCTCAAATCACGTGATAGGCGTCGCACGTTGTCAATCGTTTGATCAATATATTTTAATGTTGATTCACATTCCTGTTTTAATGCTACCCTCTCCTCTCCGAGATTCTTTTCAATAGCCCTGAGTTGAAGTTTTAATGCTAATAAGGCTTGACCTAATTCATCGTGGAGTTCGATAGAAATCCGCTTCCGTTCTTTTTCCTGTGCAGTGAGAAGATGGGAAAAGAGGAGCCTCAGTTTTTTTTCTGACTCTTGCAATGCCATTTCCATCATTTTCCTTTGGGTGATTTCTGCTACATTTCCCAATATCGCGGGCTTTCCTTTGTATTCTATGCGAGTGTTCCTCCTGGTCACCCAAATAATCTTCCCGTCTTTTCTCACGCCTCTTGCTTCATGTTCCAATGGAGCCTCCTCACTCTTAAGTCTTTTGGTTCTAATCTCTTTGGTGAAGGCTCTAGCTTCTGTATAGACCAATTCCCAAGTCTCCATCCCTATCAGTTCATCTCTCGCATATCCATAAATTTCAGCGAATTTATTATTGGCAAATACAATTTTTCCCTCCTGGTCGATATAGATTCCAGTGAGGGAATTTTCTACAAGCGTACTATATTTTTTTTCTGATTCCCGCAATGCCTCTTCCGCTTTCTTTCGCTCTGAGATATTCCGGGCAACAGCACAGATCACCTTCCGTCCTGCATAGGTGATTAGGTTTGCCGTCACCTCTACATCCAATAAGGTACCATCTTTGCGACGCAACCGTCTTTCCCCATGAAAGTGTTGTTTTTGACTAATGACTTGTTCGATGTGAAAGTCTACATTTTCTTTCTCATGGGCAACTAAATCGTAAACCGTAAGTTTCTTCAGCTCTCCGGGTGTATATCCCAACAATCTTTGAAATGCAGAGTTTGATTCCAAGAGATATCTACTTTCCAGATCGATGAGGTAAATGGGGTCAGCTGTCTGTGTCACGACAGCACGATAGAGTTCCTCGCTCTGGCGTAGCATCTCCTCTGTTTTGTTCCGATCGGTGATATCGCGGGCGATACTGAGCACAGCTGGATTCCCATAATATTCGATGATTTGGCTTTTTAGCTCGATGGGAACGATGGTACCATCCTGGGGCCTATGCGTAGTCTTCGTAATCATATATCTCGATTGCTTTAATTCTTTGAATCGTTCAGGCAATAGACCAGCAAATCGAAACATATCGATATCGCTTGTCGCTAACCGCAACAGTTCCTCCTGACTTTGTTTCAAAAATTCACAGGCGGCCTGGTTGACTTCCAGGAGCCGTCCCGTCAAATCGTGAATGAAGATGGCATCCTTGCTGCTATCAAATAAGGTCCAGAACATCTTTTCCAAGCCCAGGGGAAATCTTGCTGACTGCCTGCGTTGGTTTTCTGAAGTTTTCAATTCACTCATTTGGTAACGATTTCCCGTTCACCCATTTAGGTTCTTTTTCAGTTCTTTATCTACCCATTCTTAACGCACAAAAGGCTCGTCATTTAAATTGCTGACCTTCTTAAGAATCGAAAGCGGTGCATAGAGGTGCCATCACCTAAAATACTTAACAGAAACAGTCCGTCAAGCGATCCTGGTCTCGAGATGGTTTGATCATTTAGAGCTGAAATGTCAAACCCACTTTCTGAGGGAACACCTCCACTTGAATTCCACGCTCTTTTAGTGTATTCACTAAAAACTTCATCGCTGGGTTATCTTCAGAATACCGATTGGTGGGAAATACTTTTTGTGGCTTAATCGCAGAAATGATGTCAGCACAGGTCTTCACTCCCTGTTCCATGGAGATACCCATTCCTTCACCCCATAGAGGGAGCATGGTGAGTTCGATTTGATACTTTTCCCCAACCTCCTCAAAAATTGGGTGGTACTCCGCATCTCCAAAATTCAATAGCAACCTTCGGTCGAAATCCCATAGGTAACCGCAGTTGGGTTCCCCTGGAATCTCAGCAAGCCATGCTGGGAAGGATGGGACAGGTGGATGCGGTGCCGAAAGGACCTCAAATGGCAAACCTTTCAAATCATACTTTTTGCCGGGTTCCACTCGGTAAACCTGATGATCTGGAATCATTCTTTTCGAAACCAAATAATCGCATAACTCTCTGGGAGCCACATAAAGTGCTCCGGTTGCATTTGCAAGCTTGACCGAGTCACCCCTGCCCCAATGACCTGGATGGCCATGGGTGACAAAGATCATATCTGCATGCTTGACTTGACTTGTTTTAAGCGGACATCCTGGATTCTCATCTAACCAAGGGTCCACAAAAAGAACCATCCCCTTGTATATCATCCGAAACGCAGCATTACCCAGCCATTCTATTTTTACACTCATTTGCCCGTTTCCCCTTTGATTTAAATGTCAAGAATGATTAAGCTGCCAATTTTTCTATTCGTCCTTACTTTTTTATACAGTGATGTAAACAAAGCCTTCCATCAAGCGGTGAGCTGTAAAATCTAACGATCCCTATCTCCGAAAACACGGGCATACTTCAATCTTCCCCTTTCTTTTTTTCAGGGGCAAAATGGGTCCGTTTCTTAAAGGGTTGATAAATCGGCTCATACTGGTAGTCCGGGGTCGGCCATCCATACAGACATCTCTGTACCCAGCGATAACCAGCGCTATGCTTCTTGAATTCAAAACCCGGGCTCCCAAATATTTCTTCCATTTCAAAAGGTTTGGTTTTAATATATCCCTTTCCCTCCGCTCCTTTAATCAGTTCTTCTCCTGCCTCTGAACGGATGATAAAAGAGGTCACACCCAATGGGATCTCCCCTTCCTTGAGAGGAGCAAAATGATCGCCTACAGACAGATCAGAAATTTCTGAAGACCAATCCAGGCACATCATACATCGATCCCTTCGATATCCTGTCAGGAGGACATGGTACATATAGTGATGGCGATCTACCTCCACATGGCTTCCATCCTGTGTTTCAACGATGAAATGTCCTGGCCAATCTCCTCCTCGATATTGAAGTCTACGCACTTCCTTCACATCTGGGATACCGCACTCCTCCACAAGAACATGACGTGTGCCTTCAAAGTAGATCTGAGTTCCACAGATGACTCCTACGATAGGGGATAACTCCCACGGCACCCACCACCAAAAGACTTGTGTGTTCCGTGCGTTACCCCACGTCTTCGCTTATTCTTGATGGGTCCACCTGGCTCGATGGTTTTCACTGCAAATACCATAACTTATCATGACGTATTCAGGTCGTAGGAATCAAGTGCCTAAGCGTAAATGTAGAATCAATATGAAAGCTACCATCAAAAAGATAGTAGAGCAGGTCGAGGCTCTTCCTGAAAGTGAGTTGGACGAATTCCTTTCTTGGCTCGCAGAATACGAAACAAGCCATTCAGACGAATGGGACAAGGAGATCGAACAAGATTCCCAGAATGGGGGGACCTCTGAGTCCCGTGTTGAAGCGAGTCCGTGCGGATATAGCCGTAGGAAGGACCAAGCCGCTTGATGAAGTAAAAGGAAATTATCTGATCGTTCCCTGATACTCTGTGGTCAACTGCCTATCCCTGACCAGAGGGTTCGAATAGTCGGGAAGTAAAATGGGTGAAATCTTCTTCCGGTCAACCCCTGCCCCTTTCAACTCCTGATGAAATCTCCTGACATGATCGAGCGTGAGGCGGCCCTCCTGAGCCTTCTCCCTTGCATAAAGGGCCGCGTTCTTCCCTGCAATCCTCCCGAAGACCAGAACATCTAAAAGGGAGTTTCCAGCCAGCCGGTTCTCTCCCTGAACACCGCCGGTCACCTCTCCAGCCGCATAGAGTCCTGGGATAGCCGTCTCTCCTTTCTCGTCAAATTTCAGCCCCCCATTCTGATAGTGGAGTGTTGGATAGATGAGAATCGGTTCTTTGGCAATATCAATCTCATATCTTTTAAAAATCTTATACTTCCCGATAAACTCTTTCACCAAGGTCCCTTCTCCATGGAGGAGATCGATCATGGGTGTGTCGAGCCATACTCCCACCTTTCCTGCAGGGGTGGGTATCCCCTTTCCGACCTCGTCACACTCCCTGATAATGGAAGAGGCACAGGCATCCCTCGGTTCCCGTTCGAATACAAACTGTTCTCCATCGATGTTGATGAGATGAGCTCCTGCCCCTCTGAATTTTTCAGTGATGAGGAGCCCTTCTGCCTGTTCCGGATAGATCGCACCCGTCGGATGGTAATGTGTGGTGTGAAGGAGGCAGACTTCCAATC
>JASEIE010000067.1 GCA_030024065.1 Thermodesulfobacteriota bacterium | reverse complement strand
GGAGGATTCCGAGGATGTGCCAGTTTCGTTGGAGGACGTGTTCGTAGAAGAAGCGTATCCCGCAATAGCAGATCCGCATGGTATTGGGAGACCAGTGATCAACGTTTTTCCGTTGGAGGAAATAGTCCTGGAGTTCCTGCTCGGTGATCAGATCGGGGGATTTGGCATAGAACTGGGTGAGCATGCGGACCGAGCGGGCGTAGGCCTCCTGAGTCCGTTCCCCTTTGCCGTTGAGTTGAAGGGCTTGGATCGTTTTGTCATACCACTCTGTCTTCATGATACTTCTCCTTTCTTTAAAACGAGGGATTACCCCTTCCAATGAGGAGGGGGTTGGAGGTATCATACTTGACAAAACGGTATAAGGCCTATCGAAAGGACTTCTGAAAAGAGTTCTTAGGAAGAACTACAAAAGCAGTTATCTGCCGCGTAGCGGCTTACTTGAACACCCGATTGGGCGTCACTTTTACAGTAGCCTCTTCTGGAGAGAGGCCTGTTCGGATGAGATAGAGCCAAGTGATCGTTGGAGAACGATTGACGCCCTCGATGCAGTGAATGTAAATCTTATGGCCAGGGGAGGAAAGAGATTTGTCGATGACTTCAATGGCATCCCGCACAAGTTGGGGCGTCATGAGACAAAAATCACGTATATAGACGTTTTGTAACGTGATGTTGGCTTCGATGAAGGGCATGGGGTCTTCATAGGGAAGATCAAGGTTGAGGATGTGAGTGACTCCGAGTCGGACGAGTTCGGGAATGTCTCGAGGCAGCAGCCAACCACCCTGGTAGATCCGAGATGTTATTTGTTTAGGTTCGAGGGCCATATCGTTAAATCTTCCCCAATAACTTAAAATATCTTTCCCGGCTCATTCCTGCTTTAGCCATATTTGTTCTGACATGTGTCACAGGAACAACTCTCGGGCTTGTCTTAATAACCAATGGTCTTGGAGGGCCAGGTTTTGTCACACTAATATGATCATCTTTTTGCCGACTGATTTTAAAGCCTTCCATGTAACAACCGATCAAAGGACACTTGCCCACTTCAATTTGTTGAACACTTACAATCTTCCTTTTTCCTTCATCAAACGAACCATTAATTCTTTGTAAGTCTTTGGTGGGATGACCCTTTTCTCCCTCTCCTTCATCTTCATTGCATCACCGGGGCAGAAGTGAGCACAGACTCCGCATCCGATGCAAGACTCTCCATCCACAACAGGATAATCCCCTTCCATCTTGATGGCCTTGATCTGACAGTGATCCGCGCATATTTCACATCCATTGCAATCTTCCTGTTCCAGCCGGGCAATGTAATTGGTGGTGGCCAACGCACGTTTTATATGGTGCTTGGTAATCCCTTCAAGCAAACCACAACAGCACCCACAACAGTTACAGATGAAGGTCGTCTGGTCCTGGACATTATCTCCAACATGAACCAACCCCAAATCCTCTGCCCTTTTGAGGGTCATCAATAATTCTTCAACGGAGGCTCTCCTGGCAAACCCCTGCTCCACCAGAAAATCAGAGGCATTGCCGAGGCTCATACAGATATCATCAATAGGTGCAGAGCAATTTTTTCCAAGATGCCATGTTTCATGCCGGCAATAGCATTTTGTCAAACTTCCCCTGCCTGCCTTTTTGATATGTTCCGCAGCCTCATCAAATCGGAGTACCTCACTTCTCACTTGGGGAAGAACACCGCTGTAGATATAGGCTTTCCCCCTGTTTGTCTCGGTTAACCAAAGCTCCTGAACACATTCCGGAGTATTTCGGTAGGAGTGCATTAATTCGGCCAATCGTTTCATGGGAAGGGATCCATTGGTTCGCATAAAGGTAAACTCAAAAAATCCAATCAAACCCGGAGAGAGAAGATATCGAACCTGGTCGTCCTTCACTGAATTGACGGCCAGACCTTTCTTCATCATTCCTTTTAAAATGGAGTCTAATTCTCCAGTTTCGATCCCTGTGGCCTTCTGAAGTTCCTCGATGGTCACAAGACCAAAAGGAAATTTAGTTCCCACTTCAGCCTCTTTATCGCTAAACAGGATTGATAAAATTTCATAAACGGAGGTATGCTCTGGTAGTCCCCATGGGTTCTGATGAAGCCTTTTTTGTAATTCCTTTAAAAGTTCTTCTTTGTTTGCTAAGTGGCCCATAACAACCTCCTTTGTTTTATAATCACCAAGTTCCAAGCACCAATAATCAAATAAATTCCAATGATCAATCCCCAAACATGATATTCCAAATCATTGATGTTTTTTGGGTTATTGGAATTTTGTTATTGGTGATTATTTGGAATTTGTCATTTGGTGATTGGAATTTAAGTGCTTAGTATCCTTTCTTTCGGTCGACAAGACCGATCAGGGGTTCTCCTCTCACCCATCTCTCATAATTTTTAATAAACTCCTCACAGATCTCTTCAGGGATGTTGATCCCAGAGACATGAGGCGTGATGATCACATTCTCCAAATTCAAGAGTTCACTCTCTCCTGGCAGGGGTTCTGTCGCAAAGACATCGAGCACCGCCATTATTTTTCCGCTTTTGAGCACTCTCGTCAACGCCCCTTCATCGATCGTCTTTCCACGGCCATTGCTAAAGAGAATCGCTCCTTCCTTCAATAAACGGAGCTCCCTTTCCCCAAGAATGTGATCAGTCTCAGGAGTTAGAGGAAGGGCGACGACCAGGTAATCCACAAGGGGAATCATTTTTTCTAAATCTTTTGGACCAAAAACCTGATCAATATCCTCTATTGGCTTCGGAGTTCGCTTGACTCCAAGGACGTTCATTCCGAACTGCTTTGCCCTCTTTGCAACCTCTTTCCCAACCGAACCCAGACCCAGAATTCCGATTGTTTTTCCATGGAGCCGATCCGGCCTTTTCTGTTCCCAGGCTTTATCTTTTTGATTCTTAAAATATTTTGCTAAGTCTCGACAGAAATAGAGTATATAGGCGAAGACATATTCTGCCATCATCTCGCCGTATATCGTCGTTTTGGTGAAAATCAGGGTTTCAGGAAGATGAGGGTTTCTGATGAGGTGTTCGTTTCCTGCAGCCATTGAGGCAAACCAGACTAATTTTTTTGCCTTCTTTAATAAGGCATCCGGAATTTCCCATGAAAAGATAATCTCTGCCTCCTCAATAAAATCGAAGGCCTCTTCGGGTTGAGTCGCAGAGCGGATTTTTAGCCCTGGTAACTTTTGAGAAAGGATCTCTTCGTAGAGTTTGGAATCTGAATGGTAGATGAGCAGCCGATGATGAGATTCCATGGGATTCCTTTACTTTATATCCCAGGATGAAAGAAAAAATCAATCCGATTTGACAAACATACCTCGCACAAATAAAATGGAGATTTCTAGAATGTCTTCCTACCTGAGGCAGACAGGTCTGCCTATCATAGGCAAACCACAGATGAGGAGTCTCCCATGATCAAACCCTGGCCACTTGTTCAGTCGCAATCCACACAATCGTATCGTGTCTTTTCCATACGGACGGATACCATCCTCTCTCCCCGTACCGGAGTCGAACATGACTTCTACGTCATCGAATCGAACGACTGGGTCAATATTATTCCTCTCACTGATGATCACCAGGTGGTCATGGTGAGACAATACCGCCACGGCTCCAAAGAGGTGACCCTCGAAATCCCCGGTGGACTGGTCGACCCGGGAGATACCCCCCAAGAAGCGGCAGCACGGGAATTACTGGAAGAGACAGGTTATACTGCGGGAGGATGGATAAAGATCGGAGCGGTCAACCCGAACCCCGCCATTTTTAACAACCGTTGTTATACTTTTTTGGCTAATAATTTGCGGAAGGTCTCTGATCCCAAACCCGATCAGACCGAAGATATTGAGGTTGTCCTCATTCCTCTTTCTGATATTCCGGAACTGATTCAAAATGGAAAGATCGACCATGCCATGGTGATCACCGCCTTTAATTTATACTTTCTTAAGCATCGAGAAGGATTGGCAATACTTTGACCCCCCTCAGCATCCTCCTCATTCTGATCTCGGCTCTCATCCATTCTTCCTGGAATTTCTTCACCAAGCGTGGAAACTTCCCGGTAGAATTCTTCTTCTGGGTCTTTCTCTGGGGTATCCTCTTCTATATCCCGTTCTTCATTGGTTTTGGGGTCTTCCCATCTTTCATCCTCCAAATGCCACCCCAATTATGGGGGCTCAGCCTATCCTCTGGCTTTATCCAAACCGTCTACTTTCTCTGCTTAATCGAGTCCTATCGGGGAGGGGACCTATCACTGGTCTATCCCATATCCCGATCTGCTCCCCTCTTTACCCAGTTCTGGGCTATCTCTTTTATCGGTGAAGTTCTTTCTGCAAAGGGAATACTGGGAATTGGTTTTGTGATGGTTGGTCTCTTTGTGATCTCATTAAAGGGCTTTCCCTTCAAAAATAGGATGGCCCCCTCTGACCCTTTCACCTCCCGTCCCTATCTCCTAGCCCTCGCTGCTGCGATTGCCGCTTCCATTTACTCCGTGATCGATAAGGTGGGAGTTCAAAACCTCCATCCGGTATTTTATACCTGGCTGATCAACCTCTGGATGTGTATTTTCGTCGGTCTCTATCTCTTCCTCCAAAAAGAAATTTCCTTCGGAAAGGTCTGGTGGAAATGGAAGAGAGAAATTCTAACCATCGCCATTTTCCAGAATGTCGCCTATCTTCTGATCCTAATGGCCTTGCAGGTAAGTAAAGTGAGTTATGTGGTCGCCTTCCGTCAGGTGGGGGCCCTTTTCGGAGTAGGGATGGGGATCGTCTTTCTGAAAGAAAGCCATTGGAAGACACGCATAACAGGTGCCCTGATTCTCACCCTAGGCCTAGTATTAATTGGATTGGCCAAATAGGGAAGCTTCTTGCTTTTCCCATCAAGATCAAAGGACTTGGATCTTTTCGTGGATGAAGATCTGGCGTTTTTCAAGTTCTCTGAACACCTCCTGTGGGTCAAAGGCGAATTCAGGGATAACCACTCCCTTTTCATTGACTTTGCCGGAGGCAATCATCTGTGCCCCGATGGCCATTGGGATACCCACGCATCGTGTATAAGCCCTCAGTTTTTCCCAATCTTTCACCGACCCATCCGAAGCGGGATGGGTATGGGTCAGGATATGCTGAACCTTTTTCCCATCCCTGGTGCCGATCACTTCTACGTGGAGTGCATATCCGTAAAGCTCAGTCGTCTGGCCTTCAGGTGCTTTCATCAAATAATTTCCAATGGCATCCATAATGCCCACCTCCACACTCCCCACCTTTACCTTGTCGTTGCGCATGAAACCCCATTCGTACAGGACTTTGATCAATTCCATATTCTTTGGAGGCCAGGTGCCGCGGACCTCGATCAATCGGATCCCTTTGCCAGCGAGATATTGGGCAACGGTTTTGGTCTCGGCATGAGGGATAATATATTGGGAGTGGGTCCCATAGGGCTCGGGGAGTTCGATCTCTCTGGGTCTGGCAAAAGGCGGAACCTGGATGAACTTACCATCTTCGTAAACCACACGGCCAGGAAGATTTGGATCGTATTCGTAAGTGGTGGTCTCTGTGATCGACGCTGAAAACGCGATGGGTCGAAAGGCGCCATGGCTGATACGAACGATCTCGACCGTTTCCATTTGATCGGCTGCATATTTCACCATCATGTCAGTGGTCCCGGGGGTCATCCCAAACCCAGGGACGTGGGTCTTTCCATGACCCTTAAAGAGTTGGTCATATGGCCCAATGATCTGCCACCTTCTTGGAATTTCCTTCAACCAAAAAATTCCCAGAAAAAGCACAGGCAATGAAACAAGGCTATGAAGAAAAGATCCGGTGGTTGCTGGCAGGTATTTTAGCCCCCAGAAAAGTGTCCCATTACCAATTGTATAGGCACAAAGACCCATGAGAAAAAGTGGAATTAACTGCCCCTTAGCTGAGTTGTTCTTCAACTCTCCATGGTGCACCATCAATGGGAGAAGAAGAAGGAAAGCAATATAATAACGCATCCCTGCAAGGGTCAAAGGTTTCCAATAAGTTAGTCCCATTTTAATGAAGACGAAAGAGGACGCCCAGATAATGGTGACTAATAGTCCCTCACAAATGGCCAGCAGACGATCAGAATTCAAATTATTTATTTTAATACATAGTATCGAGTTTTAACAAAACTTCATTATACCATATTAACCATTGTGGCGAATTTACCCCGCACCCGCAAAGCCCTGTGTTTTAACGCGGGGTGCGGGGTCTACTCTTTTTCACTTTCCCATTGATGGACAAATCTTTCGAACCTATCTCATCGTGGCTGAACATTTGATCTTATTCGACCTCTCTTTGATGAAAGCAGTAAAGAGGATCCCAATCAATGCAATGAGAGAGAGGATGACAAACAGCATATGGTAGGATTTGAACAGAGCTATGATCAGACCAGAAAGGCTTATAGAGAGCATGCTTCCAAGAGAAGCTCCTGCATTGAGGAAACTGGATCCAGTGCTAACAGTCTCTCTAGGCAATAAATCCACTGCAAAAGTAAAATACAGGGCGCTCATAAATTGATCGAAAAATCCCATTCCGCCTAAAAGGAATAGAGACCATCCCATGCTCGTTGTCTGGGAGAGGAACATCGTAAAAACAGAAAGACCGGATAACCCGAAAATGATCAGGGGAACTCTTCTCCCCTTAAAAATGACATCGGAGACATAGCCACCCAGAGGGTGAGCGATGAGGCCCATTATAGGATAAACACTTGATAGCATACCAGCCGTCATCACATCGAGATGATGGACCTCATGGAGATAAGAAGGGATCCAGATGATGATAGAGTATCGAATCATCATCAAGCAAAAATAGGAAATTAAGGTAAATCTTAATGGGATATGTTTTATTACAAATATTAATCGTCTCTCCTGTGAAATGGGTATGGTGGCATTCGAAACTTGGATTTTCTCCTGTGGATGATCCTCAACTTTCCACCAGAAAAAAAAGATTACAATCAGAAGAATGATGGGAGGAATGATAAACGACATTCGCCATCCAAAGTATCTACCTAATGAACCGGAGAGACCGTAAGCGATCATAATAAAAGTGGAGACACAGGTAATATATATCCCAATAGCTCTCCCCCTCTGGGAAAAGGGGAACCAATTGGTAACCAATTTGACGCTAGGTCCCCAGCAGCTGCTTTGGCCTAACCCGTTCAAACTTTGAAAAAGAATGAGATGGAAAAGGCTCTGTCCGGTACCGAATAGGAAGTTAGCAATGGAAGATAAAATTGCGCCAATTGTAATAATCTTTTTTGGACCTACAATGTCTGCTATATACCCTGCTGGAATTTGGACTATTGCATAAAATACAAAGAAGGAAGTTGATATGAGGCCAATCTGTGTATGGGAGATCTCTAAATCCCCCATAATAAGAGGAATAACTGGAGCAAGATTGAGACGATTCAGATAGAAGGAGCCGTAAACCAACCACGTAAGACCAAGGATAATATATGGAGAGGATTCGTGGCGTTTGATCATTTACTATAGGAAGTTTAAGTTTAGTAAATTTAATTGCAAATGGGTCATTCGATCCGGTTTGGCACATCAAGATCAAAGCACATTGATCTTTTCGTGGATGAATATCTTGCGTTTCGCAAGTTCTTTGAACACCTCTGATGGGTCGAAGGCCAATTCAGGAATAACAACTCCTTTTACCTTAACTTTACCTGAAGCAATCATCTGTGTCCCGATGGCCATGGGGATGCCCACGCATCGTGTATAAGCCCGAAGTTTTTCCCAACCCTTCACCGACCCATCTGATGCAGGATGAGTGTGGGTCAGGATATGCTGAACATTCTTCCCACCTCTGGTGCCGGTCACTTCGACATGCAGGGCATATCCATAGAGGTCGGTCGTCTGGCCTTCCGGTGCTTGCATTAAGTAACTTCCAATAGCGTCCATGATGCCGACCTCCATATCCCCAACTTTCACCTTGTCGTTGCGCATGAAACCCCACTCATAGAGGGCCTTGATCAATTGCATGTTCTTTGGGGGCCAGGTCCCACGGACTTCGATCAATTTAACTCCTTTATTGGCAAGATATTTGGCAACGGTTTTGGTCTCAGCGTGAGGGATAATATATTCTGGATATGTTCCGTATGGCTCGGGCAGTTCAATATTTCTGGGTTTGGCAAAGGGTGGAACCTGAATAAACTTGCCATCTTCGTAAACGACACGTCCAGGAAGATTCGGATCGTATTCGTATATGGTTGTCTCCGTAATCGCCGCTGAAAAGGCGATGGGACGAAATGCCCCGTGGCTGACACGGACTGTATCAACCGTCTCTAATTGGTCAGCAGCGTATTTAACCATCATGTCGGTAATACCTGGGGTCATGCCAAACCCAGGGACATGAATCTTTCCATGGTCCTTGAATTGCTGATCATATTCGTACTCTTCTCCAAAGCCATTGAGATTGATACCGTGGCAACCTGCCTCAGCAATACAGGCAGTGGAACGGTCATTGAGTGAAATGGTTGTGCCATCCATGACGATGTCATAGTTCCGCATGAGTTTCACAGTCTCGTTCTTATTATTCACATCCACATTCTTGAAATCGACACGGGGGTTATTAAGCCACTGGACCACTTCTCGACCAGCTTTCTCGTTATAGTCACCAATGGTGATCTGGTCAAAATTCGAAAATTCTACGAGATCAAAAGCTGCCTCGCGGCAAATTTTACCTGCTCCTCCCAAACACAATACTTTCATTGTTTGATGCCCCTTTCATTCGTTCAGTCAAATTGCCTAGAAAATAAAGGCTTCGTCTAACGGCAACGGTAAAGATGCCCGTTTCGTCATTCGGTTACGTTGTTGGTATTAAAAACATAACGTAACCCTTTAACCCTAAACCAAACGGGCTTCGTAACCTTGACCCTAACCATAAGACCTTTTTCATTGTTAGCGGGTGGCGAAGCCGCCATGACCGATTAGGTAGAAAATAGAAGATGGGGTTTACTTTTTTAATATATGAACATTTTGCGGAATGGTTACCGTAACTTTTTCCCCTATCTCGAATATCCCCACATGGCTGGGATCGAACTGGTCTATGACGATATTTTTACCCTGGACATCCACGGTATATTTGATCGTGGAGCCTCCGTACATAAAGGTTATTATAGTAGATTTGAACTCATTGACCCCCGTCGCTTCTCCGTACGGCCCTACCCGGATCGTTTCCGGCCTTATGATCAAAAAAACCCTCTGGTTCACCTGAATGTCGTTCTCGCTTCTCAAAACCTGCAAATCGCCCAGCTCCGTGGAGATAACCGCAGGTTCAGTCTCCGATCCCAGATTGCGGACCACTCCATCCAAAATATTGACATAGCCGACGAAGCGGGCCACGAATTCGCTGCTTGGCTCCTCGTAGATTTCACTGGAAGTCCCTATTTGCTCAACTATTCCATCGTGCATCACAATGAGCCTGTCTGAAATGCTCATCGCCTCAAACTGATCGTGGGTAACAAAAATAGTCGTTATGTTCACGCGTTTTTGAATTTCGCGAAGGGTGGCGCGCATCAGCACCCGGAGGTTGGCATCCAAATTGGAAAGAGGTTCATCCAACAACAGCACTTTTGGCTCGAGAGCCAGGGCTCTGGCCAGGGCTACGCGCTGCTGCTGCCCGCCGCTCAGTTTATCAATAGGTCGATCGCCCAGTCCCTCGAGGCGCACCAGGTGGAGCAGCTCTTCAACGCGCTCTTGGATCCTCTTCTTCTTCCACTTGTGCACCTGCAGCCCGTAGCCAATGTTTCCGGCCACGTTCATGTGGGGAAACAAGGCATAATTCTGGAAGCACATCTGCGTGCCTCTCTTATCGGGGGTCAGATCGTTGATTCTCTCGCCATCCAGAATAACGTCTCCCGCATCCGGTTTGGTCAATCCTCCGATACATCGCAGTAATGTGGTCTTGCCGCACCCCGAAGGCCCCAGAAAAGTGATCATCTCTCCTTTCCTGACCTCTGCAGAAACGCCTTTCAATGCCTTCACCGCGCCGAAGGTCTTGTGTATCTCCCTCAGAACCAGCATCGGCCTATTTTCCTCATTCATTTTACACCCCTCCTCCACCGGCTGTGGCGCTCAATCCTGTCCATCTGCTCAAGGCTTGAATGACGGCCAGACTTGCCCCGACAATGGCGATCAATTTGTACGTGGTGGCGGACGCCAGTCCTATGTAGCCGTAGTTTGCCCACTGAAAGATAAATACCGAAGCCAGCTCCCGCCCAGGGGAGACGAGGAAAACCACCGCACTCAAGGAGACCATCGTGGTCATAAACACATACATGAACCCGTACATGAAAGCCGGGAAGATGATGGGTAAGACGATTCTTCGGAATGTCGTGGCCGTGCTGGCGCCCAGATTCATGGATGCTTCTTCCACTTCGATACTCAGCTGGTGAAGCTTGTTGATTCCCGCCTCCATTCCCACCGCCAAGAAGCGGAACACGCAGTTAATGACCAGAACCATCATTGTCCCCGTGAGCAGCAGCGGTGGCCTGTTAAAGGCAAATATATAGCCAATTCCGAAAACCGTGCCCGGCAGAGTGAATCCCGCTATGGCTATTCCTTCCAGTGCGGTCCGGCCTCTAAAAGCCCCCCGCACAATAACATAGGCCAGAAGAATCCCCGCTATCGCGCCAAAGAAACCGGAGAGCAGGGAAACCCTTAAGCTATTCACCAACGCTATGTTGGAGCGCCAATCCATAATGTGGTTGAGGGTAAACCTGTTGTCCACCCCCACAATTTTGGTTAGCGCCCCCATCCCTACTATCCCAAAGGTGACGAGAATGAGGCCGCTCACGAGGATCGAGACGAGAAGAAAAGGGATTAAAATGGCAGGATTGATACGCCTCGGCTCTGCTGCAACGGGTTTGCCCAGGATGGTGGTGTACCCTTTGCCCTTGATCAGGTAGTTCTGAATAACGAAGATGACCGCGCAGGGAAGAATCAAGAAAATGGACAGAACGCTGCCCATATTGAAATCCATCTCTATGCCGGTAACGATGGTGTAGATATCCGGCGCCAGGAACGGAGTCCGCCCGCACAAAATTGCTACATTACCGAATTCCGATATCGCCATGACAAAAACGATCAAAGCGGCTTTTAAGAGGCCCGGAGTGAGTAATGGGATGATGATGCTGCGCAGGATCTTTCCTTGCGAAGCCCCCAGATTGGCAGCGCTGTCCTCCAGGTTCGGATTGAGGGTGCTGAGGGAGTTCTCGATCATCAGGTAGGCCAGGGGGAGAAAAGCCAGTGTCTGTGCAATGACACATCCAGAAAAGCCGTAGATACTCCAGTCGAGGTTGAGCGCTTTGGTGATGATTCCATTTCGCCCCAGAAGTATTATAAGAGAAAGGGCAAAAATATAGGGGGGTGCGATCAGGGGTAACAGGGCAAGCAATTTCAGAGGCTTACGCAGGAACCTGGGCCCTCGGGTAGTGATATAGGAGATGATGAAACCGACACTGATACAGACAGCTGTGGTCAAGACACCGAGAATCAGGGTATTGATCAGGGATTGATAATAGTACGGTTCTGTGAGAAAGCTTTTGTAGTGCTGTAACGTAAATCCTTCCGGACCGGCTATGCTCTTAATCAGAATTGCAATAAGGGGCCAGAGAAGAAAAGTGGCCAGAAGCAAGAATAATATGATCCCGGTAGTGCTGATCGTGCGTGCAGCTACAAAGTCTTTGATGCTCTGCCACAGAGCTCTTGAGCTCCTCGGTATTCCTGCTTCTGCCACTTCATTCATATCCCAAGCTCCTCTTTACCCCGTAAGAAAGCCCCACCATTCCTGCCTGTCGGCAGACAAGTATGGTGGGAATGGTATAAATGGAGACTATCATCCCTTATCGAGGGCGGGGTTCAAAGCCCCACCCTTTCTAACGGGGTTTACTTCGGCGCTCTACCGATTCTCTTTTTCCATTCCTCTGTGAGCCTGCCTCTATTGGCCACCGCCCAGGCCTGTTCGATGTTGGGAATGTACCTGGGTATCCCGCCGTAAAGGGCAGGTATTACCGACGGATCTTTCGTTACATAGCCCGCCAATTCGCTCCAGAACTTGCAAAACTCTGGGGTTCCGATGAAGTCGATGACCTTCTGGCAGGTATACAGCTTTTTCGTCCCCTTGAGAATGATCGCACCCGCGAAGCCAAAACCAATTCCTTCTTTGGGGACCTTATAAACCAGAGGATACCCTTCCCTGATTCGAGCCAAGACCATCTCATCCGAGGTGATACCGAGCATGAACTCTCCCCTGCCCACGAGGTCAGTGGGGACATTACCGCCCCGGGTATAATGGGTGATATTCTTGTTCAACGCCTCCAGGTATTTCCACCCCCCCTCTTCTCCTCTGCCCGTATTGAAGCCGTAGAGAGTCATAAAGCTGTACACCATCATGTAGGCGGTCCCGGAGGTCAATGGGGACGGCATAACGACCTGGTCTTTCCACTTGTCGTCCAGTACCTCGTCCCAGCTTTCAGGCAATTTGTAACCCTTTTTGGCAAGCAAATCCTTGTTTCCGACCAGTACAAAGGCCCAGTTCCCCTGGTTCCACCAGAATCCGTCCTTATCCACCCACACATCACCCGCTCCCCGCCAGCTCGGAGAATCGTAGGACACAGACCATCCTTTCTCCTTGGCTTCCACCATGAGGGGAAAGCCTATGTTCAGGGTCATGTCCCCGGTAAAATGCGGAGCTTCCGCCTTGATCCTGGAGTGGATGACTCCGTGGGACTCGGAGGTGAATCGGATTTCGACGCCCAGCTTTTCCTGGATGAACTTTGCCACCTTTCCGGCGATTTCTACGGAGCCTGAGCCCTCATAGATCGTGATAAAGGGTGCCAACTTCTCTGTTGGGGCCGCAGCTACCTTCTGCCCGGTGGCGAATGCCGCCCCTACAAAGAGAAAAACCAATAGAAGACCGATTAGAATCTTTTTCATAAATTTTCCCTCCTTTCAGAATTTAAATATCAGTTACAAAAACCTCTTCTTCAACTACCACCTCCTTTCCCATCGTATTCTATCCAATATTACAAAAAAGTCAACGCAATCCCTTTAGCGTAAACATGTTTCATGCCGATGATCGATATGGGGATCCTAGAAGTTAAAATTTATAGGTCTAAAACTAAAGGAAAATATTTGATAATTTTTGATCAAGTTCATCAGGAATGCCATTCCCCCTGAAACGGTCACACTGATCACCCAGCCAGCAGGAATCATCCAGAACATTTTTACATTGACTGCCACCATTCCTTTGGTTAGCCCCAAGCCGATGACCGACCCGACGACGGATTGAGAGGTTGAAACGGGGATTCCGAATTGGGTGAAGAAGTGGACGGTGAGCGCCGTTGAGAGGATGGCGATCAGGGCTGAGAACGGATCTAAGGCGGTGATCTGCTTGCCGACCATGAAAATCACTTTTTTGCTGTATGTGAGAACTCCCAGCGAGATACACGCTCCTCCAATAACCGCTCCAAGAAAGGGGGAGAGGAATCCGACCGCCACATAGGGTCCCATAGCATTGGCGACATTGTTTGAGCCCATCGCATAGGCCGCATAACACCCTGTAATGATAGAGCCATAATGGACCACTCGATTGAAGAGAAAGGTATCGGAAAATTTTTTTTCGAGAAGGGATCCCAATATCCGGT
>JASEIE010000066.1 GCA_030024065.1 Thermodesulfobacteriota bacterium | reverse complement strand
TGCTTTCGGAAACCATAACGATCGGTGATCCATTGGACTTCCTTTTTCACGGCAAACCGTGTGTGGTGAGCCAGATCGCCTTCTTCGATCTTGGTAATCTCCATATTGGGATAAAACGGGCCGGCCAGAATGTTCCGATATTTTCTCACGACAAGGGATTCCCACACTCGGAAGGTGAAGAGGTCAATGGGTAAGATAAATAATTCAATGAATATTGATAGAAAGAAGGGGAGTAAAAATAATGCGGATTTGAAAAGTATTTTTTTCATAATTTATCTTTAAAACTGAAAATAGATGAACTGCTTTTTCCCAAAATATCCGAATAACAAAATCGATAGAATAACCGAATAGTAAATTGGCCACCGAATCCAAACTGGTTTTTCAGAAAGCCTTTGGATGACGTTACCCTGTCTTTCTATCCATTGGACTACCATTAAGACCCCAATGGAGGCAGTGCCGATGATAAATTCAAACTTCAAAGATCCCCACATAGGAATACTTCTCCACAACTCAAAGCGGAGGAGATCCGGCCATCCTGTAAATACATTTGAGGCGATATAGAGGGCATCCGAAATGGTATTTGCCCTGAAAAATATCCAGGCAAAACAGACCAGAAAGAATGTGGTGACGACCTTTAAAAACCGGTGAAGTCCTGGCACCTTATCCAGGCCAATGATCTGATAAACCCTTATTCTTACATTTTGTGTGAAAGCTGAAAAAACAAGATAAAATCCATGAAGCCCTCCCCAGACAATAAATGTCCAGTTGGCTCCATGCCAGAGGCCACAGATGAGCAAAACGATGAATAAATTGAAGTACCACCGTGGAATAGAAACACGGTTTCCACCCAATGGGATATAGAGGTAATCCCTGAACCAGGTTGAAAGAGAGATATGCCACCTTCGCCAGAATTCTGGGATCGATTTTGCAAAATAGGGACGGTTAAAATTCTCCATGGTCTGATATCCAAGGACCTGGGCCGCTCCAATGGCTATGTCAGAATATCCTGAGAAATCGCAGTATATCTGAAAAGTGTAAAAGAAGGTGGCCATCGCCAGGGCTAATCCTTCATGTTGGTATGGATGGTTATAAACAGAATCGACTAAGGTGGCTAAATTGTCCGCAATGACCATCTTCTGAAAAAATCCCCAGAGCATTAACTTCAGACCATTCATCACACGCTGATAATCGAAATAGAACTTTTTGTCGAATTGCGGCAGCAGTCTTGTCGCCCGTTCAATCGGCCCGGCTAACAATTGGGGGAAAAAGACACATAGAGGGCAAAAATACCAAAATGCCTTTCGGGAGTTTTCTCCCCCCGATAGACATCAATGGAATAACTCAAAACTTTGAAGATATAAAACGAAATACCAATGGGCAAAAGGAGATTGAATGCAGGGACTGGATAAAATAGATTTAAATGTCCGAAGAGGGCTTCCAGCGAGTCATTAAAAAAATTGTAGTATTTAAACAGGAATAAAATTCCGAGATTGCACAATAAACTGAAAATTAACAATCTTTTCCGTTCCGAATTCAGCTCGGCTTTCCCCATCTGGACGCCTGTAAAATAGGTGATCAGGGTAGTAAGAATGATTAAGAGGAGATAGATTGGCTTCCAGGTGATATAAAAATAGTAGCTGCCACAGAGGAGCCATACCCATCTCAAACGGTATGGAAGTCCAAAATAGACTGCAACCACAACAATGAAAAAGAAAATAAATGGAGTGGAATTAAATAACATGACTTTTCCCTTTTACGGGCACCTATGGACAATTTCAATCACAAAGGAGGGATTCTTTGCCTGAGGGATGGTATTGTTTCTTAAATTCATTAAACTCCAGTTCCAGAAGGGCGTGCCTTTGAGCCAGTTCCTTATTTCGATCTGCGAGCTTCGAAATAACGACGGAGAAGTGTAGGACGATGAGAAGGAGAAAGAGAAAGGCGGTCATGACTACCGCCGACAAATAGTAAAGACCGGTGATCCGGGCCATAAACTGGGAGAGGAAAAATTCAGGCCATAAACCGAATGCCAGGGTGGCCAACCCGGTAAAAAGCCAGAGGATGGAATACTCTTCGCGGAGCTTTTTCTTTCGGATCAATTCAAAAGTAACCAGAAGCAAAATGACACTCAAGGCCCCAATCATGAGTTGAATTTTGATAAGCATCTTTTCCTCCTATCTCAAAAAGGCCGTTTTTTAAAACAATCCACAAAAATTGCTAGAAGGACTTTAACCATATAATAGATGGACCTGATTTTTGTAATGGATGACTCCCCGGCATATCTCTCGTTCATTTTGATCGGAACCTCAGCCATTTTAAGTCCACACTTATGAAGGAGCACTAACACCTCTGGCTCCGGATAATCCTGCGGATAATCCAAGGCGAATAACCGAATCGCCCTCCGATTGGCTGCTCTAAACCCTGAGGTGGGATCGGTGATCTTCTGCCCCACAATCAATGAGATCACCTTTGAAAAGATGGAGATGCCTACCCTCCTCATCGGCGATGATTTAAACTCCGAATCACCAATGAATCGGGAACCAATAACCATATCCACCGATTTTTCTTCTAACGTCTGAAGAAGATTGGGAATCTCTCTTGGGTCATGTTGACCATCTCCATCCACCTGAATGGCAATCTCATACCCTTTTGCAAAGGCATATTTATAACCCGCCTGCATCGCCCCTCCAATCCCCAGGTTGAAGGGAAGGTTTAAAACGGTTGCACCGCCAGCTTTCGCTTTCTCTGATGTGAGATCCCTCGACCCATCATTCACCACCAGGATATCCGCTTGGGGGAGATGAATTTTAACCTCTTCCACTACCTTCCTTACCGAACCTTCTTCATTGAAAGCGGGAATGATCACTAAAACCTTTTTCTCAATTGCCACGATATTTTCTCCGATTAATTATTTAATGGAGGTAGAATCATATAATATCTGAAACAATGTCATCATATCCAAATGAAGGGAAAAGTTGAAACGGAACGAGAATAAGAATTTGCTTTTTTGGATTTTATTATCAGTGGGACAAGTTTTATTATTTCCCGGCGAGTACCGAAGATAAAGAGGAGTTTCATCATTTCTACGTCATAATGTCCGAATTATTCCGTTAAGACGATGCCTTTCAAGTATACCTTCGTTTCTCTAATAAACTCTTTTGCTTCTTCTATGGCGGCCACTGCTGTCTCTCGGTCTATATAAGAAAATACCTCATAATCTCCGCTCTCCTTTTCATCCTTCAGGTTAGCAAGATATTTCCCGAGCTCCTTTTTAAATTTTCCTGACTTCACAAAAAGAAGTCCAAAAAGGGTTACTACGCCTTTATGAGTTTCTGCCCTTTCACCCTCTGTTAAAAGGAAGGCCTGTGCCGCGTGAAAAACAGCATAATAAGCTCTTGATACTGCATCCTCATAGTCATCAGATCTAAGAAGCTTCTCAGCAACCTTTAATTTCCTTTCAGCCTTTTATAGATACCCCTTGATAAGTTCTTTAGTGGCGCGGTCCAAGTTTTATCCCCTCCTTAATGACACTGTGCATGAAAGGTGTAGGAATTGACTTCAGGCGGTTGAACTCGGAGGCTATGAAAATCTTAAGGGATATTAATCTCCCTGTATCAAGAAGTATATCCATGACGGCATCATATAGTTTACTGATAAACTCTCTGTCTTTTCTATCCACAACAATTAAAATATCATAATCGGAATCAGGCCGCCAATCATCCCGACATCTTGAACCAAATAGATAAACCTCCTTGATATTTTCCCCTAAAGGTAAAATCAAAGATAAAAATCTCTCCACGATGAAATCATCATAATATAACCTCTGATTCTTAATCATACGATTTATTCGTTTAATATAGTCTCCTTTTTCATAGAGAGCCAGAAGCGTAACCATCATATCCGAATCAAGATAAAAGTTCAAATGGATATTTGTAGTCGCTTATTATCCTTCTTCTCCGAGAGTTTTTCAAGACCTTCTTTTAAAATCTTCTCTTGCTTTATCATCGGTTTCATCCAGTTGGGAAAAGAATTCCACACTTCCTCCATGGTGCAATCCCTTGCTCATTCGTTCTTGCGCCGATCGCTCTCCAGCTTCACTCGATTCCTGGGATAAAACCTTTGGGCTATGGAAGAGGTCACGGAGACCGCTCTGCATCAATTCTTCCAGACGTTGCGGATCACTGCCCGCGATGTCCTGTTTCTTATCGTGACGGACGATAGAAAATATGCTAGAATTTATTTTAAAATAACAGATACCCTATTAATCAAAATATGCAAGTGTTCAGGTCCGCAAAGGAAACGGATTTTAGCGTTATAGCAATCGCAGAAGCATAATCTCTATACAGCAAAGGACGAATAAGGAGGAGACGATGAACGCATTGGAAATGGCACGAAAGATGGAAACCGACGCAATCGAGTTCTATACGGAGGCTGCGAGCAAGACGAACTATCCCGCAGGGAAAAAGATGTTCGAGACCATCGTTGGGGACGAGAAAAGGCACCTCGAAATGATCTCGCAGATCATCAAGGGCCTCAATGTCACGGCGGGGGACGTGAGTCCCATCGCGAGGGTAAAAACCGTGTTCGAGCAGATGAAGGAAGAGATGATGAAGAAGGTGGAAGCGACGACGGACGATTTGGAGGCCCTCAAGATCGCCATGAAGATGGAACAGGAGGGCGCAGAATTCTATAAAAAATCACTTGCTGAAGCGAAGACAGACAAGGAAAAGGCCTTGTTCAAACGCCTAATCGAGGAAGAAAATCAGCATTACAAGATCTTTTCCAATTCCCACCAGTATCTCTCCGATACCGGCAACTGGTTCATGTGGCAGGAGCACAGCATCGCTGAGATGTGAGCACACTGTTCTGATAAGAACTCACTTGGGGTGAATTGAAAAGACAAAGGATTCCGTTAAGGGAATTCATTGAAGCCCTCGTCGTTCACTTTCTTAACTTTTCCCGGTCGGAAGTGTTTTCTGCCAGTTCAATCAAGCCCCCTGCCCCAAATTTCTTGATTTTGACACCTCCGGAGAGACGCGGAAACTCTGAGAAGATGGCGAGTTCATCCGGGAGTTTATAGACGGCAACCTGATCCTTTAAAAAATCTCGAATTTCTGCAAGCGTGGGAGCAGAATCCCCTCTGGGAATGATACAGACACAGGTAGACTCCCCCAATATCGGATTCTTGGTGGGAACAATGCAGACCTGGCTGACTTTCGGATGCCTTGAGATCTCCTTTTCGAGTTCGAAGGGATAGATCTTGAACCCTCCCCTGACAATCATATCTTTAATCCGGCCATAGATGACCAGAAATCCATCTTCGTCCTTTGACACCAGATCCCCGGTATGGAGCCATCCATCAGGCTCGATCTGCTTCCGGGTTTCCTCGGGATTGCGCCAGTACCCTTTGAGCACATGCCATCCCCGGACAAGCATTTCCCCAACTTCACCAGGAGGAAGTTCCCTCCCCTCCGGGTCGATGATTTTGACCTCTGTCCCCGCAAAAGGTTGGCCAACGCTTCGTTCCCGCAGCGCCAAAGAACTCCCAGGTGGGCACATCATGCCCAAACCCGGTCCAACCTCAGAAGCCCCCCAGAAGGAGGTCAGATAGATATTCATCTCCTCCTGGACCCGGGTGATCAATCCCTCAGGACAGACCATACCGGCGACCAGTCCGGCCCGGAGACGGGATAGATCGTATTTCCTCAATGCCGGATGATCCAGCTCCAGAAGGTAATGGGTCGGCGAAGCCAGTTGGAGGGTTACCCCTTCCCTTTCCATGAGGACAAATGCATCCTCAGGCCGGAAGACTTCCATGAAAACCACCTTTGCCTTCAGAAGAAAAGGCTGGATAAGGATAGAGCCGCAGCCATACGAGTGGGTGTTAGGGAGAAAACCGATAAAAACGTCATCGCTCCCGGCATCAACGCCCGTGGAATAAGCATACCCTCCCCTGACCACCTGGTAGTGGGTAATCATGGCTCCCTTGGGAACCCCTGTTGTTCCTGATGTATAGATGAGCATCGAAAGATCGGTGTGGATGTCGATGGTGGGTTGATCCAAGGGGAGACTGCTTCCTCGATCTATCATTTCTTCAAAATCGAGGACCCCAGGACGCCCTTTCCCTCCAACGGCAATAATATGCGTCAACTCCGGAAAGGACGGCTTCAGCCTCTGGATCATGCTCGGGTAATCATAGCCCCAGGATTCTGAAAAGATGACAACGGCTTTGGCCCCGGAATTCTGCAGGATGAAGGTGAGCTCCACTTCTCTGTAATTTGGGTTCACCCACGCCACAATCACCCCAATCTTCTGGGAGGCGTAAAAGGCGACGGCAAGCTCAGCCGAGTTCTTCATGTAAATGGCAAGCCGGTCTCCTTTTGCAAAACCCAGATGTTGCAGGGAAGCTGCAAAGGCTGTGACGCGCTCGTCCAGTTCCTTGTAACTCATTCGGACAGTTCCGGAAACTAAAGCCTCCTTCCCCGGAACGGCACGTGCAGAATTCTGGAGCACCTCGCCTACCGAAAGACGACTCACTTCGTCATAGCGGTTCATAGAAACACCTCGGTGGCATATATCTAATTTTTTGACGGAAGTCAACAACTCAACAATGGTAATCCCTCAGTTATGGGTAATTATTGGTTATGGAGTTATTCCTTTTTCCCCGTAGCGTCGGCATTTATTGCCGACGGACTCCGCCCTCAATAAATGAGGGCGCTACATATATTATAAAAATCTCCCCCATAACTGAGGGGCTACCATCAATGTGGCATTCTGATTGACACGCTACCCCCTTTTTTGATATAAACAGTCCAACCAAAACCAAAACTTCTCTCGATGTGACAGCTTAGAGGCACGAGAAATGACAGCGAGATTGGTGTTTGATCCCTCTTCTGGGCCAATGAGATATGCTTGCGGCGTCTCCGGCTCAGGAACCAATTATGAAAAAATATACGACGGGGACCCTGGTAAATATCACGTTGTTTTCAGCGATGTACCCGGTTGTGCAGGCATAGCGAAAGCAACAAATCATGGTGCTCCAACAGTCCTGCTGGATTCTGGAAGATATTTCCAAGAGATGTGGAAACTTGAAAAAATCCCCAGGGATGGTGTTGAAAGGGACAGCTATGACATAGCCATCATGACGCTTGTAGAGCAGACGCTAAATAGTCATCCAGATCTAATCTGTCTTGCCGGATATGACCTGTGGATAGGAAACTGGATGGTTAACAGATACTATCCGAAGATTCTCAATGTTCATCCAGGGGATGCTCGAAAATACATTGGGCTTGGGTGGAGACCTGCTGGCAAAGCAATATTGGCTGAAGAAAGCAGCGTGAAATCGACTCTGTTTTTTGTTGACCAAAGCGATGATGGCGGGCCAATATTGATCCAATCGGCATCCTTGCCGCTCTCAAGATGGGATGTTGAGCTACATGAAATAAGAAGATTTGCAGAAAGAATAGAGGCGAGAACTCTCAAACAATTCAGGGAAGCTGCGCAAAGAGAAGGGAACAATCTTTACAAATCATTAGAAGAGGTTTCTACCCGTATTCAAGAAACACTCAAAGTTGAAGGAGATTGGAAGATATATCCTTTTGCTGTGCATGAGCTAATTGCAAAAGGTAGAGTTGCCGTTGATGGCAGAACAGTTTATATTGACGGCGTTCAAATGCCAGAGGAAGGGTGGCAGGTTGATCAATATGGATTTGCTGACAGCATACGTTAAAAATCAACCTTTAAGAAATTTTCAACAATGATATTCATATGCACCGTACAAGTTTTTCTGGTTTGACAGAACGCGAGTTATTAGGAGAAAGATTTGCCTCTCCATTTTCTGAAAGGAGTCCCTCATGAAATTAAAAGGCTACATCGGCAAAATTCTCCATATCGACCTCTCAACGTTGGAGGGTCGCATCGAGGATCTTAACGAAGCATGGGCTCACCAATTTATCGGAGGAAGCGGCCTCGGAGCAAAATTTCTATATGAGATGACGGATGAAAAGACGAATCCTCTCGGCCCTGAAAATCCTCTCATCTTGATGACAGGGCCTTTCACAGGAACCTTGGTTCCCCTTTCCGGAAGACATGCTGTTGTTTCACGATCTCCTCTTACAGGAATTTTTGGCGAATCGGATGTTGGAGGCACCTGGGGCGCAACGTTGAAACGAGCCGGATTCGATGGGATCATCATCACCGGTAAATCAGAGAAGCCGATATATCTCTGGATCAATGATGGAAGATGGGAAATTCGAGATGCCTCCCATCTCTGGGGAAAGGACACCTACGAAATTGACCCTCTCCTTAAAAATGAGACTGACCAAAAGGCAGTGGTCAGCGCCATCGGCCAGGCAGGTGAAAATAGGGTTCCCCTTGCAGCAATCATGACCGATGGAAGGGATGGTCGTGCAGCGGGGAGATGTGGGTTAGGGGCGGTCATGGGATCAAAAAATCTGAAGGCCCTTGTCGTTTACGGAACGAAAAAGGTGCCTGTATTTAGTCCGGATCAAGTGGATCGTCTTCTTAAAGAACATAGTGCGATGATCAATAAGAATGCGGAGAGTTTCAGAAAATACGGAACAGCAGGAGGGCTTTCTACTTTCGAAGCCATGGGCACCCTTCCCTTACAGAATTGGAAATTTGTTGGACGCTGGGAGGAGTCTGCAGAAAAGATCAACGGTTTTACCCTTTCTGAAACCCTGTTGAGCGGTCGTTACTTTTGTGATGCTTGTATTCTTGGATGTGGAAGAAGGGTCAAACTGGAAAAAGGGCCTTATGCCGGTGTCGAAGGTGCAGGACCAGAATATGAGACCCTTGCCCTTCTTGGGAGCAATTGTTTGATCGATGACCTTGAAGCTCTGTGCTTTGCCAATGAACTCTGCAACCGCCTTGGCCTTGACACCATATCCACAGGTGGAGTGATTGCCTTTGCTATGGAGGCTTTTGAAAGGGGTCTGATTGGTAAGGAAGATACAGGAGGAATTGAACTCCGGTGGGGGAGCGCAGAAGCGATGATCGAAATGATCCAGAGGATTGCTCAAAAGAAAGGGATCGGGGAACTCCTGGGAAAAGGGGTGAAACGGGCTTCAGAAGAAATCGGAAAAAACTCGGTCGAGTTTGCCATGCACATTAAGGGGCTGGAAGTCCCTGCCCATGATGCAAGGGGTTACAATGCAGGGGCGGTGGGATTTGCAACCTCTTCGAGAGGAGCATGCCATCTGGCTGGATTCAGTCATAGTTTTGAGAGGGTTTTAAAATCCCCGGAAATGGGAATCCCGGAACCTCTTGATCGATTTCAGGCTGATGGAAAGGGAATCCTCGCAGTCAGGACCCAGAATTTGATGGGGATGATGGATTCCCTCAAGCTCTGCAAGTTCATCCTTTTCGGAGGGATCACCATCACCCATATCGTTAAATGGTATCAGGATGTCACTGGAGAGGAGATGACGATCGATGACTTCTTAAAAACTGGAGAACGGATCTTCAATCTCAAGAGATTATATAATGTAAGAATGGGGATCAGTCGAAAAGATGACACCTTACCTTATCGATCTCTTACCCTTAAAAGAGTGGGTAAAGGTCTCACGCCAAATCTCCCACCCCTCGGCCAGATGCTGGGTGAATATTATGAATATCGCGGTTGGACAGAAGATGGGTTCCCCAGACCAGAAAAATTAAAGGAATTAGATCTATAAGCGTTTTTTGCATTTTTTTGCAAAGGAAAGGTGTCACACCTTGAAATTTGAATCAAGCGCATTAATCAATTTCAAATGTCGATCTCTTCTCTCAATCGGGTCGCCACCTTGCTCACCCATTTTGCGACCACTTCCGCCTCCCCATTTTAGGAATCGCTACCTCAGTTTTAAAAGTCGCCTGGCATTGCCTTCATAAATCGCCTGACGGTCTGCCGCAGAGATGTCCAGACGGTCTATGATTTCAATGGTCCATCGGATATAGGCTGAGCCCTTCTCCGGGTCAAAGGGCATATCGGAGCCGAAGAGAACCCTCTCCGCCCCAAAAAATTTGAGTCCGCAGATGGTTGCCTCATAGGCTCCGAAAAGGGCAGTATCCCCATAAAAGAGACGGAAATAATCGAGAGGTCTCTTCTTCAATTTCTTCAGGAGAAGGGTGTAATCCTCGTCAGAGGTACGGGTTCCCAACTGATCCCACCCCGGGCCAATACGTCCCTCAAAGTACGGGATCATGCCTCCGAGATGATGGGTAATGATTTTGATATCCGGATGGCGATCGAAGAGGCCGGAGAAGACTAAATGGGCCATGGCCACGCTCGTCTCATAGGGCCAGCCAAAGGTCCACCAGATCTCATAATGGCTTTTAGGCTCCCCTCTGTAATCCGGGAAATCAGCGCCCCGGGCCGGGTGCATCCAGATGGGACGATCCAGTTCAACCATGAGGTCGAAGAGCGGCATGGTTTCAGGTTGGGTTAGGGGACGGCCTAACACATTGGTATAAATCTGTACCCCTACTGCCTTAAGGTCTTTGATAGCACGCTTTGCTTCTATAAGAAGTCCATCCGGGTCGTTCATCGGCAGAGAGGCGATGAAGCCCGGGAAGCGATCGGGATATCTCTGAACCAGTTCCGCCATTCCATCGTTGGCTAATTTCGCAAGATCCGTCGAGAGAGTAGGGGGGCCGAAAACCTCGATGGGAGGCGCACCCAGACAGATCACCTGGGAATAGTCATTGAACCGATCCATAATTCTGAACCGTTCATCAAGGTTCACAATACTCGGGACATTGCGCACCCGTTTGTGAATATCCCTTCCATTGGGTGCCACCTGGACCATCCGATCGAAGTAAGATTTTGGAAAGATGTGTGCAAAGATATCAATTTTCATAGAAACCTCCTCTTCTCTAATATCCCCTCCACTCATACGGGATGATGGGGATACCAATAACCAGGCCGATCAAATCACTCCTCCAGCCCGGGATCATACATCCCAGCCCTCCGAGGATGAGGAGGACCCTTTTAACCCAGTTCAATTTTCGAAACAAGAATCCCTCGATTCCAATAGCAACTAAACTGATACCAATCATTACTATAATGATAGCATGAATAATGTCAAGAATATTTTCTTGCAACAACAAGGAAGGGTGATAGACAAACAGGAGTGGAACGATGGAAGCAGCAATGCCCAATTTGATGGCCTGAAATGCGGTTTTCATCATATCCGCACCGGCCAGAGAGGCTGCCGCATAAACGGCAAGACAGATGGGAGGGTGAGGAATGACATCACGGCAAAAGAGCTTCAGGAAATGTAAGAGGAACTTGAGACATATATCAAACTTGCTGTGGATGTGGAGCGAAACGTCCTTGCTGGAGGAGGAGAGTATCATGTTGATTGTAAGGAGGCACTGCTGGAAGACGGGAGTCTTCAGGAGGATGTCTGGGGTGCCGACTGGTATCCTGAGTCCCGGAAAGTGGGGTTCGGAGCGCTGATCAATATTCGCCCCCGACAGGGCAACCACGGGATGGAAGTCGAAGATCCAACCCTTCGAAGGATTTTATTTCGAGAATAATCTTTCTACAATTTCAAAGCTGCTAAAGCCAAGGCTGAATGCGCCGATTCGGATTGTTTTATATTGAAGAAAAATCGTGCCCACAGAGAGGATGGCAATGGCCAGATATCATTTTCAATTTACTGTTTAACGAAATACCCTTTGCCACCATTTTTATCCACACTTCCTTTGCTCGTGATTTGGCTTTATCAATCTCTTTTCCCTCTGGTTTTAATGATAAGCAAATTTCGCACCATCTCTTAAATAAATTATAACCTTTTGAAAATTAAGAATATTTTTAACCCATGTCAGACTAAATTCCAAAATTATCCCAATATTTGTCACCTCATCCTGATAAATATTTACAACGGCCCCCGGAAGAACGATTATCTTTGATTTTCATCCAAATCCAGATATCGTGTTAATGCAGCGCCTGCAAAGAGTAATCCCCCGAAGAGGATGAATCCCAGAAAAAATAGCCCGGCCTCTCCAAGCAGTCCAAGCCCGGCTGTGATCGCCCCACCTCCAATGAAAAAACCCAAAGGCACCGTAAGGGAGACAGCTACATTTTTGATCTGAGGAGATCTTATCTTGGTAAGGGCGATAAACCCAGCAGGAAAGAAGGAGGCAGCAAGGATGGGCTGCAGAAAGATGACCAAAACGATCCATGACCCAGAAACAATGCCAAGCATCGCTGTAACCAGACCGGTGGTGAGAAAAACGGCTTTCAAGGCTTTCTTGACACCCAGTCGGTCTATAACCCATCCTGCGAGAAAGACGGTGGCCAGGATCGATATTCGTGAAAGGGCGAGCAATGTGTTGGCCCAGGTCTGATCCATCCCCTTCTCCGCAACCAGATAGAGAGGAATGATCAAATAGACTCCGACAGTCGAACCAACCCCTAAAGAGAAGAAAACCATCATCACCCATAAAGAGGGCTCTTTCAGTATGTTTTTCAGAATTCCTAAATTGGGGGCTTCACCTGGAAAATTTCCTCCCTTTCCCCGAAGAACGAAGATCAATCCCACACTCAAAGAAGCCATTCCGATGATGGTCAATACGCTCTGCCATAGACACCATTCCAGGAGAAACTCGGTGAGAATGGGAGCGAGGATAAAGCCAAGATTGGGGGCCAGTTCATGAATGGCAAAGGCCTTCCCCAAATGCCGGGGCGGCACCAATTCGGTAAGAGTGGCAATGCCTGAGGGAAGATAGAATCCTGCTGCGATTCCCATGATGAGAAGTCCAAGCCTGATTCCCCAAAGGTTACTACTGAAGCTGACCCAAAGGAGGGCTCCGCCCGCTGCGAACGACGAGAAGATAATCGTCCTTCTATGTTTAAAACGGGAAGAGATAAAACCCGATGTCAACATACCGAGGCAATATCCCAGTGAGATGAGAAAAAAGAGGGAGCCCGCTTCATCATGTCCGATCTTCAGATCCTTTTCGACTGTTGGCATCAGGGGAGAAAGAATAATCCTGGAAAGGAAGTTAATAAAGAAGATACCAACAAGAAAAAAGAGTGGCCCTGCATAGCGCAGGAAAGAATGGGAGGTTATCTCCTTCTTTGAATCCCCGGAATTTTGAACACCTTCCATAGACAAAAACCTGGCCTCGGTCTGAGCCGGAATATCTAAAAAGACTAAAAAGGCCGGAGAATGAACCGGCCTTTTTAGAATCTAACGGATCTTCGTTTTTTTTCAACGCCTGATGAGCAGTTTAATGTCTTGCTCGGGACTGGCGTATAGAACCGCAGGTCGAACAATGGGTTGCATGGGGAAACATCCATCTCATGGGTCTCACCTCCTTTTCTTATTATCATTTTAAGGCGAACCCTTCTCCCTGTCAAGCAAGAAAAAAGTGTGTTACTCTAAAGCTCTTCTCATTTTTAGGCAGTTCGAAACTGAAATGACTAATCTTTTCCTTTTCTCTTCAGGAGGCCCAGGAGATCAGACTCCTTTGAGGTTTTTGCATTCGGCCTCTCCTGTTCGATCTCGGCCCTAAGCTCCTCCCTCTTCCACTCTTTCTCTTTGATCATATGCTTCTCGATCCAGCGGTCGAGGGCCTTGATATCGAAAAGGACCCTGTCTCCAATTTTGAGGTAGGGAAGTTTCTTCATCGAGGCCATCCGATAGATGGTATCGGTGGAGAGGCTGAG
>JASEIE010000065.1 GCA_030024065.1 Thermodesulfobacteriota bacterium | reverse complement strand
CCACAGGGCCACTATCCAGGATGTCTGCCAGCGTTTGCAGTTGTTGATCCGACAGTTGGGTAGGACGACCGCACCGCTGTCCCTCCAAAATCCCTTCCATACCGTGCTGTTGCCAATGGTGCAGCCAGAGAGAAACCTTGGATCGGTGCACTTTGAGGACACTGGCAATTTCAGGAGCTGCTCGCCCCTCCATATTGAGGACCACGGCATGAAGTCTCCGTGCCACACGATAGCCCCCTTCCTGGGCTGCCTGTTTACACAATCGGATGAGCCTTTGGATTGTCCTTTTAGTTCCATGTATTCTTTTGGCCTTCATGGCATCTCCCCCTCAGATACCATGATACTATATGTCGCTTTATTTATGCAAGGCTATATAACTGTTAATTGCTAATTGATCATTTTGCATTGATTATTTCTCCACCCCGATGGTTGGCTTATCCAGTTCAAAGGCGTCGTGGAGGGCACGAACTGCCAGTTCCGTATATTTGGAGTCGATGATACAGGAGATTTTGATCTCTGAAGTGGAGATCATCTGGATATTGATCCCCTCCTTAGCCAGTGCACCAAACATCTGTGTGGCCACATTGGAGTGACTCCTCATCCCGACGCCCACAATTGATACCTTCGCAATGTTTTCGTCAGAAAGGACTTCTTTTCCACCAATCCCTTTAACAACTTCTTTGACGATCTGAAGGGCTTTAGAGAAATCGGTTTTGGGAACAGTGAAGGCCACATCAGCGCAGCCTTTTTCGGTGCTGGATGTCTGGATGATCATGTCCACCACAATATTGGCATCGGCAATGGGCTTGAATAATTTGGCGGCCACTCCGGGAATATCCGGAACGCGCATGACCTCAATCTTTGCTTCATTCTTATTGTAAGTCACCCCTGAAACGACGACCCTTTCCATCTCTTTTTCCTCCTTGCAAACAATGGTTCCGGGATTATCATTGAATGATGATCTCACATGGATGGGGACATCATATTTTTTGGCGAACTCGACAGAACGGATCTGCAGCACCTTGGCTCCCAGGCTGGCCATTTCGAGCATCTCATCATAAGAGACCCTGGAGAGCTTCCTCGCCTTTGGACAGACATTGGGGTCGGTTGTATAGACCCCATCGACATCCGTGTAGATTTCACAGACATCGGCCTTTACGGCAGCCGCCACGGCGACAGCGGTAGTGTCGGAGCCTCCCCGGCCCAGCGTGGTGATATTGTCTGACTCATCCACGCCCTGAAAACCAGCTACGACGACCACCCTTCCGTTTGTCAGATCTTCGAGCATCCTTTCCGACTCGATCCCTGTGATACGGGCTTTGCCATAAGCGCTGTCCGTAGCGATCTTGATTTGAAATCCCAGGTAAGATTTCGCATCGCAGCCCATCGATTTGAGGGTCATGGCGAGCAGGGCAATGGAGACCTGTTCGCCGGTGGAGACAAGGACATCCAGTTCTCTTTCATCGGGATCCGGAGTGACCTGTTGTGCAAGGCGAATCAGTTTGTCCGTCTCTCCCGCCATGGCCGAAACGACGACCACCACACGATGGCCTTGATTTCTGGTGTTGAGGACCCTACGGGCTACATTTTTGATCCGCTCAATATCCCCGATAGAGGTTCCGCCATATTTTTGAACCACCAAAGCCATCCAGTCACCTCCCCTAAAGTAGTTCGGAGTAATGAGTTCAGAGTTCGGAGAAATAGATTTAAAATTATTTCAGTATCTTACTCCGAACTCCCGACTTCGAACTCCGAACTTTTTAATCAATTCTTCGTACCTTTTTCCTTTGGCTACGATTTCTATGGATCGGGTCTGTTTGCCGGTATAATCGATATGAATCCGGAGAAGCTCTTCGGGGAGCAGGGATGGAATCCTGTCGGCCCATTCGATAGCTGTGATCCCCTCGCCATGGAAATACTCTTCCAGACCTAACTCTTTAGCCTCCTTTTCCTCTTTCAGGCGGAAAAGATCGATATGATAAAAGGGTATCCTCCCTTTATATTCATTGATCAGCATAAAAGAGGGGCTCGAAATATAAGCGGTTTTATAAACCCCGGTCCCTGCAGCCAGCCCTTTGACGAACTGGGTCTTTCCTGCACCCAGTTCACCCGTTAAGGCTACCACATCTCCACGCCGAAGCCATTGCCCTATCTTCTTTCCAACCTGAACTGTCTCGCGGGCGTTTTTGGCCTGAAGGACCATCTTTTTTGATTTTAGATTTTGGATTTAAGATTTTAGATTTTTCAATCTGCAATCAGCAATCTCTAATATATTGTTGAGGTTTAGGCTTTATACTTAAAATCATCCGGGTTGAGATTTTCCAGCCATTCCTTGAACGGATTTCCCTCTTTCTCAAAGTCGATGGTCCGCGCCTTTTCGATCACCTCCTCGGAGACATAGATCGGAGCATCCACAGCAAGGGCAATGGCGATGGCATCGCTGGGACGGGAGTCAAGGACGATCTCTTCTCCCCTTCGATTGAGGTGGACCAGAGCGTAGTAGGTATTTTCCTTCAGGTCATTGACAACGATCTTAATGACCTGGGATTCAAAGGTTTTCAGAACATTATGGATGAGATCGTGGGTCATGGGGCGATGGGAACCTATCTTCTTCAGTTTCATGGCAATGGCGTTTGCCTCAAACGGCCCGATCCAGATGGGAAGCCCGGTCCTGTTCGATAGATCCATCAGGAGAACGACGAATCCATTCGATGTGGAATCGAATGTCAAAAACTTCACCTTCATCTCAACCAGCATTCTCTCCTCCTATTGTCGGAAACTAACGGGATGAACGAAATCTTAAAGAGGCTCCAACGCCATCATTCTCTTTCAGGATTCTATTCTCTTCGACCCATTTGACCTCTCCATCCTGACGGAGGACCGATCTCATCATCTCCTCTCCGAGGTTGATCATTCTGATGTTTCCCTTGCACAGGGGACAGGGAGCTGAAGGAAAATCCGGGGGATGGATGAGGACGAGACAGCCGCATCCGGAGCATCTCCCTCCCGGAAGGGATAAGGAGGTGAGGAGATAGAGGGTCTGAATCTGCCCTTTATTTAAGGTCTCCAGTGTTCCGTTTAAGCCGAAGGTAGCCAGCCCTCCCTGAGGAGTTCTCTCCTTCAACTCCTGAATTCGATGAGAGACTTCTTCTTTTTCCTTCTGGAAGAGGCGTTCAAAAATACGCCTCAACACTCTGGATCGCTCTTCGGAGAAGTCCATGGAGAAAGTATCCGTAATCTGCTGTTTGACCCGCTCCGGAAGGAAGGTCTTAAAATTGGCAATGGTCCGATCCTGACCGATGAGGACAACCCTTCTCCACTTTCCCGTGTCAAACAGTTCGGTCAGTTGCACTGCCACCTCTTTCTGGTGTTTATCCATATGATCTTTGATATGGCGTTGATATCTCATCTGTGCCCACCCTCCCTGATCGTGGCGGCCCGGGACATAACTTTCGATAGAGAATTCGGCGATCAGACCCTCGAGGGAGATTTCAAATAATCTGGCCGAATCGGTCTCCACCATCACGGCGAGGGTGTTTTGATACTGAGAGGAGAGCCGGACGAGAGGGCGGAGAGTCGGAAGGTCGGAGAGGAAGAATTCGTTTTCGAAAGAGATCATGGAAGGATAGGTGAAAAATGTGTTTGCACTACTGCAGGAGAAGATGGCGACTCCATTGACCCCTTCATCGTGGGAGCGGCGGACCAGTCCCTCCACGAACCTTTCAATCTGTTTTTGATCTTCGAGATAGACCTTTCTCCAATCCTCTCTCTCTTTGAGCCGATCATATCCATTCTTCAATTGATTCTTCGTAAAGAGGCGGATTCGTTCCCGCTGTTGTTCATCGTCCCATCTGGTGTTGAGATAGAGAGAGAGGAAAGGGCGGGGTCCTTCCTCGATGCGGGCCAATTTTTTGATCTCAGTCCTCATATCCATATGGAAATCTCCATGTGAGGTGTAAGTAAGAGTTCAAGGGTTCAAGCCTGCCTGCTGGTAGGCAGGGGTTCGCGTATTGGTTTAGAGACACAATTAATCTTAAATGAAGATGAGGTGAAAATCAAATCCTCCTCTGTAGAAGGGCGGGGATCTTCCTGATGAGGTCTGTTGCCATAAGGGATTTTTCACCCAGTTCCCGGGCGACTTCATCTCCTGCCAATCCGTGGAGATAGACAGAGGCCTGAAGGGATGGGAGAATATCATATCCCTGGCAGACCAGACCTCCGATCATCCCGCTAAGCACATCCCCTGTTCCTCCGGTGGCCAACCCCGAATTGCCTGTTGGGTTGATATAGATGTCTCCTTTGGGAGTGACGATCAGGGTGCGGTACCCTTTGAGAACGAGATAGACGTGGTTGGATTGCGCAAAGTTGCGGCTGATTCCAATTCGATCTCCCTGGACCTCCTTTGCCGCAGATTGTATCAATCGTGCCATCTCTCCGGGGTGGGGTGTCAGAATGAGGGAGCGATTGGCAATGGGAAGGAGTTTGGGTTGTGTGGCCAGAGCCGTCAGTCCATCAGCATCGAGGATGATGGGAAGATCGATCGTTTTGATCAGTTTGAGAATGAGCGTCTGGGTTTCTTTAAAAGTTCCAATACCCGGTCCGATCACAATGGCCCTCTTATTTTCACAAAGGCGGAGAATAGAATTGAAGGACCGTAGGCTGAGGGTCTGTTTGGGGGTTTCTGGAAGGGGTTCGGTCATCACCTCGGTCAATTTCATCTCCATGATTGCATTCAGACTCCTCGGGATCGCCAGGGTAACGAGCCCCGCCCCCATCCTCAGAGCAGTTTCACAGACCATTGCAGCGGCTCCGGTCTTTCCCACGGATCCAGCAATAACCAGCAGATGGCCATAATCTCCCTTATGGGTGTCCGGACGCCGGGGCGAGGAGAAGAATCGTCTGATTTCTTCCTCTTCGAGAAGGTGGGTCTGAATCTTTTCCTCATCCACCAGATTTTTGGGGATGCCGATATCGATGACCTTCACTGTTCCCACATAATCAATTCCCGGTGAGATGAGCAATCCCACTTTGGGCAGGCCGAAAGTAACGGTGAGGGCGGCCCTTATTGCCGCACCAAGTGGTTTGCCCGTATCGGCATCCAGGCCGGAGGGGATATCGATGGCAACGATGGGTCTGTTAAGGGTATTGAGATGATCGATGACCTCCCTGTAATAACCTCTCACTTCCGCATCGAGGCCTGTGCCAAAGATGGCGTCGATCAAAATATCCGCCTTCTCCAGATCCCGCTTCACTTTCTGGTAATCTTTTATTGAAGGGATGGAGATGATCTCCCCTTTCATTCGATGCAAGATGAAGAAATTGGTCTCCGCATCTCCCCTGAGGGATTTTGAGTCTGTGAGAAGAAAGACCTTGACCGGGATACCTCGATTCATAAGGTGTCTGGCAATGACAAAGCCATCTCCTCCATTGTTTCCTTTTCCAGCGATGATCGCTACCCTCTTTCTCTGGATATCGGGAAAGGAGTTGAGGATGACGTCAGTGGCTCCCTTGCCTGCGTTTTCCATGAGGACGATCCCTGGAATTCGATAGGTCTCAATAGCCTTCCGATCCAATTCCTGCATCTGATCAGCGGTTACTACTTTCATGGTCTCTTCCCTCTAATAGGACATAAGCCACGGCGTATGGTCGGTCGTGGGAAAGGGTGAGGAACGTCCTTTCGATCCGATGGGTTTTAAGAACCTCCTTAGCCTTTCGATGGAGGGAAAGGAGGGGTTTTCCCATGAGATCGTTCTCCACCTCAATATCCGTCCATTGAATCCCATTTCGAAGCCCTGAACCAATAGCCTTTAGAAAGGCCTCCTTCGCTGCAAATCGGATGGCAAAACATTCTGATGGACGGGGCCTTTTTTGACAACAGGAGATCTCTTTCTCCGTATAAACCCGATTAAAAAAGGCGTCTCCCCAGCGTGTCATCAGGCGCCCGATCCGTTCGATGTTCACAATATCGATGCCGGTTCCGATAATCATCTTCCAATTTCGGATTTCGGAACTCAGGGCTTTAGCCCTGATGATTCCGCATTCCGCAATCCACACTCCGCAATCTATTTTTTAATAAGTGCAATCATTTCCCGGACGGCTCGATCCAGACCCACAAGGACGGCACGGGCGATGATGCTGTGACCGATATTGAGTTCTTCAATCTCCCTGATCTCTGCAATCCGCTGCACATTGACATAGTTGAGGCCGTGGCCCCCTGCGATCTGGAGGTTTCGGTGAGATGCCTCTCCGACCGCATCGAGGACCTTTTTCAATTCTTCATCGGCGAGAGCCAGGGTCTTTGCCTCACAATAACGACCGGTGTGGATCTCAATGGCATTGGCTCCAACCCCTTCCGAAGCCTTGATCTGATTCTTACTGGGATCGACGAAGAGACTGACAGGAATGCCGCCCTTCTGGAGGCGTTGAATTGCCTTTTTAAGAGAGCGGAAGTTCTTGATGACATCGAGCCCGCCCTCGGTGGTTAATTCCTCCCTCTTCTCGGGAACAAGCGTGATGATATCGGGTTTCGTTGCAATGGCGATACGGATCATCTCCTCGGTGGCAGCCATCTCCAGATTGAGTCGGGTCTGGATGACCTCCCTGAGGAGCCGGAGGTCCCGATCCTGGATATGGCGCCGATCCTCTCTCAGATGGCAGACAATGCCATCTGCTCCAGCCAGTTCCACAATTCCAGCGGCTGTAACGGGATCCGGATAAGCTACTCCCCGTGCCTGTCTCACTGTAGCCACATGATCGATATTGACACCCAGCCTCGGCATGGTTCCTCCCATTCCCCCACCTTATTCCTCCCCCACCTGCGGGGGGAGGAGAGGAGGGGGGGATCCAAGATGTTTTTTTATCAGTTCCGCAAGCTCCTGAGCATAGGCATGGAGTTTCGTTTCATCCTCGCCCTCAACCATAATACGAAGGAGAGGCTCTGTTCCCGAGTAACGGATTAAAAGTCTCCCTGAATCCCCTAAAATCTTTTCGATCTCTTTCACTCTTTTATCAATCTCGGGGATTTCGGAAAGTTCTTTTTTTTCTCTCACCTCTGTATTGTAGAGCACCTGGGGGAGAGGCTTTATCACCCCTGCCAGTTCATCCAATGGCCTTTCCTTTCTCTTCATAATGGCGAGGAGTTGAAGGGCGGTGAGGATGCCGTCGCAGGTCGTATTGTAGTCTAAGAAGACGGTATGGCCGGACTGTTCCCCTCCGAGATTATAGTCTCCACGGACCATTTCCTCGACGACATAACGGTCTCCCACCTGGGTTCTGACCACCTTTCCCCCTGCATTTCGGATGGTCCGGTCCAGCCCCATATTGCTCATCACCGTGGTGACCAATGTGGACTTTTTTAGACGATCTTCTGAAAGCATCTGGAGGCCGCAGATGGCCAGGATATGATCCCCGTCAACCTGTTTCCCAGAGCGATCCACAAAGACAATTCGGTCCCCATCTCCGTCCAGAGCGATTCCGATATCCGCTCCCTTTTCAAGGACAAGTTGAGTTACCACTTCAGGGTGAAGGGAACCGCAATTGGCATTGATGTTCTCTCCGTTGGGCTCGATTCCAATCGGTATTACCTCTGCCCCTAATTCTTCGAACACCATGGGCGCGACACGGTAGGCAGCTCCATTGGCACAATCCAGGGCAATGCGAAGTCCGTCGAGGGTCAAATCGTTTGGAAAGGTTTTCTTCAAAAAGACGACATATCTTCCGATGGCATCATCGATACGGTGCGCTTTTCCAACGGCGCTCGCCGTGGGACGGAGGGAGTCGAGGTGGTTGGAAAGAATCATCTCCTCGATCCGATGTTCCATTTCATCGGGGAGCTTGAAACCATTGCTGGAAAAGATTTTTATCCCATTGTCGTAGTAAGGATTGTGGGAGGCGGAGATGACCACGCCGGCATTGGCCCTCATGCTGGTAGTGATGAAAGCAATCCCCGGTGTGGGGAGGGGGCCAACCAGCCACACATCTGCACCCATGGAGCAGATGCCGGAAGCAAGAGCGGTTTCGAGCATATACCCGGAAAGGCGGGTGTCCTTTCCCACCACAATCCGGTGTTTTCCCTTCACCTCCTTAAAAAGGTGAGCGATGGCCCTGCCAAGCTGCATGGCCAGCTCCCCGGTCATCGGGTCGACATTGGCAACCCCTCTGATTCCATCTGTACCGAATAGTTTACGAGTCATATGAATTTAATGATTTTTTAGAGATGTTAACAATCGTTAGCACAATCGTATTATAAAAATCAAGCATGGGTCTACATTCCAGACTCCGAACTCCGAACTCCGAACTTATCCCCCCCTGCCAGACGAATGGCATCCGCAACTGCAATCGTTTTTTTCGCCTGAAGAACATCATGGCATCGAATGATATGAGCGCCGTTGAGAACGGCAATGGCAATGCTTGAAAGCGTTCCCTCAAGCCTCTGCCCAGGGTCGGCATTGAGAATCTTTCCAATAAAGGTTTTTCGGGATGTCCCGAGAAGGATAGGTTTTCCAAGTACTCGAAATTCTGAAAGGTTTTTTATAATAAGGAGATTGTCTTCAAGGGTTTTGCCAAAGCCGATCCCGGGGTCGATGATCACCTGCTCAGGATTTACACCAACAGATTCCGCCCGTTGAATGGATTCCTTAAGATATTGAATTATTTCTGAAAAAAGAGATTCGTAATAGACATCCTTCTGCATTGTTTCAGGGGTCCCCCGGATATGCATTAATACAATAGGAATGTCTTCCCTAACAGCTATCAGGGCAAGATCGGGATCAAAGTGTAACCCGCTGATGTCATTAATCATTTCAGCGCCTGCCTCGATAGCTCTCTGAGCCACTGCCGATTTGTAGGTGTCGATTGAGATGGGGACATCGACCTCTTTTGTAAGGGATTCAATCACCGGGATGATCCGCCGAAGTTCTTCTTCCATTTCGAGGGGTTTTGAGCCCGGCCTGGTAGATTCCCCTCCGATATCGATGATATCAGCTCCTTCTTCGGCCATTCTAACTCCATGAGCAATGGCCTTCTCTTTATCGAAATAGAGACCTCCGTCTGAAAAGGAGTCAGGAGTGATATTTAAGACCCCCATCAGGAGCGTCCTCTTTCCCAGCGTGAAGGTCTGTTTTCGAAGGCGAAGGGGAAAATGCGTTTTAAAGATGTTCTTGAGGGTCTGCTTTAAGGATTGACCGAGAGATTGAAGGTTTGGGTAGGAATCGAACTTGAGGGACAGGTTTTCGAACTGTTTTTGAGTGCCCATGAGAAGGGTGTCGGTCTTTTCAATACTGCAATCAAGCCCTCCCCGGTCAAGAGCGGCATCTCCTCCCAGGGAGAGCATCTCCAGTTTAAGTATGTTTGCGGTTCGTGGATCGATTCCTTCCACTTTGAGATTGTAGAGGAGGGCTTTCCCCTTCATCGATTTGATGCCAGTGGCATCCACACCGACCCTTCCCATCTGATGGATGGCTTCTTTCAGATCGGTGATGTGAAGGCATCGAATCAGGTTCATCTTTTTTGTGGAGGAGGTATGGGTTGAAAGGGATTAAACCGTCTCACCCTTTAAAATAGCTTCGATTTGATTCCCGTCGAGAACCTCTTTTTCAAGAAGAGTATTGGCCAATTTATGGAGTATGGCCATATTCGTCTGGATGATTTCTCTGGCTCTTTCATGACCCTGGGTCACAATGCCCCTGATTTCATTATCAATTAAACGCGCCGTATTTTCACTATAATCTCGGTGCTTAGAAAATTCTCTTCCCAAGAAGATCTGTTCTTCTTTTTTACCGTAGGCCAAGGGGCCAAGATTATCGCTCATTCCCCATTCGCAAACCATTTTCCTGGCAATTTCTGTGGAACGTTCGATGTCATTCCCCGCACCGGTGGTTTGACTGTTCAACACCAATTCTTCTGCAACCCTTCCTCCCATCATGATTGCAATATTGTTCAGCAGGTAGTCTTTTGGATAGGTATGCTTTTCATCAATAGGAAGTTGCTGGGTGATGCCCAAGGCTCGGCCCCTGGGGATGATCGTCACTTTATGGATGGGGTCTGTTCCAGGGATCATCCTGGCTACCAGCGTATGCCCTGCCTCATGATAGGCTGTTATCCTCCGCTCTTCCAGAGGAATGATCATGGATTTCCGTTCCACACCCATCATGACTTTATCCTTAGCCTGTTCCAGGTCAACCATCTCAACCCGTTCCTTTCCCAATCGAGCAGCCAGTAAAGCTGCTTCGTTTACGAGGTTCTCCAGATCAGCCCCGGTAAATCCAGGAGTTCCTCTGGCAAGGACGAGAAGATTGACATCCTCAGCTAACGGTATCTTTTTAGAGTGGACCTTTATAATTTCCTCTCTTCCCTTCACATCGGGGACAGGGACGATTACCTGGCGGTCAAATCGCCCAGGCCTCAAAAGGGCAGGATCTAAAACATCGGGGCGGTTCGTGGCCGCAATCAATATCACGCCTTCGTTCGATTCAAAACCATCCATTTCAACCAATAATTGGTTCAGAGTCTGTTCCCGTTCGTCATGGCCTCCGCCCAGACCTGCTCCTCTGTGCCTTCCAACGGCGTCGATTTCGTCGATGAAGATGATACAGGGGGCGTTGCGTTTTCCCTGGAGGAAGAGGTCGCGCACCCGTGAGGCGCCCACGCCAACAAACATCTCAACAAAATCGGAACCGCTGATACTGAAGAAAGGAACATCGGCTTCACCGGCAATGGCCCGTGCAAGGAGGGTTTTGCCCGTTCCAGGGGCACCGATGAGAAGTACCCCTTTGGGTATCCTTCCACCCAGCTTTGTAAATTTCTTGGGATCCCTGAGAAAGGCGATGATCTCCTCCAGTTCATCTTTCGCCTCTTCAATTCCAGCCACATTTGCGAAGGTTATCTGATGATGTTCTTTGGTCAGGATTTTGGCCTTGCTCTTTCCAAAGGAGAGGGCCTTTCCACCGCCGATCTGCATCTGCTTCATAAAAAAGATCCAGACACCGATTAAGAGGATCATCGGGAACCAGGAGATGAGGATATTCTGCCAGAGAGGGGATTCGTCCTCCTTCTTCGCATTGATGATCACTTTTTTATCCCTGAGCATTTTTATCATCTCGGGGTCTTCAGGCGCATAAGTTTTATATTGTTTTCCCTCCGTATCCTTCCAGATGATACTTCTTCCCCTTGCCTCCACTTCGGGGACGCGATTGTTTTCCACCGCAGTGATGAAATCGGAATAGTTTCTATCTGAAACCGTCTGCCGCGGTTTACTGAAAAGATTGAAAAGGAGGATCATTATGGTGATGATGATCAACCAGAAGATAAGGTTTTTGTAGAGGGAATTCAAATGATTTCTCCGATATTAAATTTCGATTTAGACTTAGATTAACATAATTCCTCTATTAGTTCAATAAAGTATACCTGACAGGATAGATATGAATTAGGGGTAATCGGGAGTTTCTCTCCGGGGGGTACGGACAAAATACTGTCTATCTTATTGAAACCATTATAGTAACAGATAGGTTCGAATGGGTGGCTCTCTTTTTTTTCTTGAAAAGAGAGCAAAAAAACTATAGGGTATTTGTATAAAATGTCAAATAGCTGAGTCTAAGGTCCAAACTTAGATTTTGGTATTCAGGGGTGATTATGGATACAGATCTTTTTAAAAGGTGTCCTCTTTTTGCCGGTTTGAAAGAAGAAGAATTAAAAAAGATCAGGGCCATCGCTACACCCAGGCGCTTAAGTAAAAAGGAGGTCCTTTTCTCCGAAGGGGAAGGGGCGAGGGGTTTTTATTCCATCCTTTCAGGGAGGGTGAAACTCTATAAGATTTCACCTGACGGGAAGGAGCAGATCCTCCATGTGGTTTCGGCACCGGATACCTTTGCTGAAGCAGCCCTCTTTGCCGAAGGGAGTTATCCGGCCTTTGCAGAGGCATTGACCGACAGCCAGCTCCTTTTCATTCCCAAAAGAGATTTTATTCAGTTGATTGAGAAGAATCCCCAGCTCAGCATCAATATGATCGTTTCTCTCTCCCACTATCTAAGGCGGTTTGCTTCTCTGATCGAAGAGCTTTCACTGAAGGAGGTCTCCTCACGGATTGCAAAATATCTGATCGATCTCTCCTTCAGATCGTCGAAGGAGGGGAAGATCCCAAGGGAGGTGGAACTCGATCTGAGCAAGACTCAACTCGCCTCAAAACTGGGGACGATCAGTGAAACCCTTTCAAGGACCCTGGCAAAGATGAAGGCAAAGAGAATCATTGATGTGAAGAAGAATAAAATACTGATTCTCAACCACGAGGCCCTTGAGGAATTGGCCTCTGGCTTGAAAATCTGATCAAACCGCTTCATTAAAGTCGAAAGGTGTCAGGCCTTGAAAATTGACACAGCATTTGAGGCATGGTATTTGTAAGCTATGGGAAGACCGATTCGGATTGAATATCCCGGGGCCTTGTATCATATCACCAGCCGTGGAAACGAACGGAGGAAGATCTTCCTGGATGGAGCGGACCGGATTAAGTTCCTTAGCCTTTTGCGAGATTACCATAATCGCTATGGTATCCTGATCCATGCCTATGTCCAGATGGATAACCATTATCATTTCATCCTCGAAACCCCCCAAGGGGGTCTCTTGAAGATCATGCATGGGGTAAACGGGGGATACACAAACTATTTCAACCGAAAACACGGAAGGGTGGGGCATCTCTTCCAGGGAAGATACAGGGCGATTCTCGTGGAGAAGGATCGCTATCTTTTGTCCCTTAGCAGGTATGTCCATCTCAATCCGGTGAGGGCAGGGCTGGTGAGAAAGCCCGAAGAATATCCGTGGAGTAGTTATAGGGGATACATTTGGAAGGAGCAAGAAGAAGATTGGATGGAATACGGTTGGGTGTTATCTCAATTTGGTGAACATAGAAAAAGGGCAGAGTGGAAATATAAGACCTATGTGGAAGAGGGGCTAAGGAGAGAGGCAGAAAATCCTTTTAAGGATGTCTACGCTCAGGTAGCACTGGGAAGAGAGGAGTTTATCGAAAGGATCAAGGGGGGCTTCAAAGGGAAGGACATAAGTCCTGGGATTGTTGAGCGGAAGAGGCTGATCGAGTACCTTCCCATAGAACGAATTCTTCGACAGGTGGAGAAGGTATTTGGGACGCGAGAGGAAGAATTATTAGAGAAGGGGAGTCGATCGAATACGTCTCGGAAGGTTGCCCTTTATCTGTCGCAGCGTTATACAGGACTTAGCAATAGGGAGATCGGGGAGAGGTTTGGTGGGATGGAGGCTAGTGGAGTGAGCAAAGCAGCTTCACGGGTGAGAGAAGAGATTGTTTCGGACAAGAAATTATCAAAGCTTGTGGGGGACCTTGATTCATCTTTCAAGGCCTGACACCCTGACACATATCAATCTCCTGGTAACAGTTTAGTCCTTTTAGAACTTTTTTGATCACACGCCCACATTTCTCTTGACATGAGGGCGTTTTTTGTTGTAATAAATATGAGTAAAAATACTCATATAAGAAGGAGCTATAGATGAGCCGAGCAGACATCCTGAAGAAGCGCCAGGACCGGCTGAGGGAGGACATTGCGGCAATGCTCGATAGTTTCCTGATCGGGACGGTCTCAAAGTCCCCTTCCATGACCGGCCATAGCCTGACGACCAAGGTGGAAGGAAAAACCATAACGCTCTATGTCCGAAAAGACATTGTCCCGAAGGCTTTGGAGATGGGCAGGCGTTACAACAGACTCTGGACATTGATCCAGGCGCTCTCCAAAGTCAACTGGGAGATCCTGAAC
>JASEIE010000064.1 GCA_030024065.1 Thermodesulfobacteriota bacterium | reverse complement strand
GGTGGAAGGTTTCTCAAAGATCATGGCCAGGGTCTTTCCCTTTAGCACAGGATGTTCCTGGCCACGGATGAGTTGAAGTTTCAATAACTCCGATGTCTTCAGAATCTGCTCAATCTCCTCCCGTGTGAGATGATCAAGACTCGCCAGCGACTTCCCTCTCATATGAACAGCCATCTCTTACACCCCTTTCTCAATCTATTTTAAATTTCAGATCACCTACTCCGCAATCCGCATTTCGCAATTCACAATTAAAGGGCGGCTCTTTCCCATGCGAGGCGGATCGCATCCTGCACTATAACTTTGGCCACCTCTTTTCGGTACCAGGCAGTTGACCGTATGTCGTCAATAGGAGAGATCTCCTGAGCCACCTGTAAACTAGCATTTTCGATCAAAGACTCTTTCATTTTCTCCCCTTTTAGGATCTCCTCACCACTTCTTGCCCTCATGGGAACCCCAGCAACCGCACCCAAGGCGATCCTGCATTCCTCACAGACATTGCCTTTTCGAACGATGGCCACGGCAACGCTCACCTTTGAAAGATCGGCAGAGACCCGCCCCATCTTTTTAAAGGCGCTTCCGGTTCGATCCTCTCCGCCGTCTACCTCGACTTCCAACAGAAACTCCTCCGGTGTTAGAACTGTCTTCCCGGGTCCGATGAAAAACTTTTCCAGAGGAAGAGTCCTCTCCTGTCTGACGTCCACCAGTTTGACCTTACCACCAAAAACAAGAAGGGGAGGAGCCGAATCCGCAGCGGGTGACGCATTGCAAAGATTTCCGCCCACTGTCCCCATGTTTTTGATCTGAACGGAACTGACCGATTTCGCCGCCTCAAAAAGGGCTGTATATCTCTCCCGGATGACCTGAGATCTCTCTAGTTCCCGAAAGGCGGTGAGAGCGCCGATTCTCAAACTTTTCTCCTTGATGAGATACCGTAAAGCCGGAATCTTCGAAATATTTAACAGGTATTGCGGGCAGATCTTCCCCGTCTTCATCTGAACCAAGAGATCCGTTCCTCCGGCGATGATTCTGGTCTTCTCTCCGTAGTCGGCGAGATATTGAAGGGCTTCATCGATCGTCCTTGGCTCGATATATCCAAATTCATTTGCGAGAATGTGGGTGTTGACCATCTTCTAAACCATCAATGATCATTGCAAAATGAACAGTGCAAATTTAGCATTGAAAACCAATCCCATTCGAATTTAACATTGCTAACTGTTAATTTTTCAATTTGCATTTTGCAATATCTTTTCCTTTAAGGCTTGAAGCATCTTTTCCGGTGTCACCGGAATCTCCTTGAACCTTATTCCAATGGCATCGTAGACCGCATTGACCAGGGCGGCTGCCGTAGGATTGAGGGCGGCTTCACCTATTCCCTTGGCGCCGAATGGACCGGTGGGCTCCCTGGTATTGGTAAAGTAGGTCTGGATGTTCTCCAATTTCGGCATATCCCCTGCTGTCAGCATTTTAAAATCAGTGAAGAATCCTTTATTTTTCAGCTCGCCCGTCTCTTCATTATACTGGGTATCTTCTAAAAGAGCATACCCGAGACCGCGGTATAGCCCCCCGTAGAGTTGTCCTTCTGCCAGATCCGGATTGATCACCTGCCCGGCATCGCTGCAGAGAACCGCCCGAACCGGCCTGATCACCCCGGTCTCCGTATTGACCTCGACCTCGATGAACTGGGCATTGAAGGTGGGGGGACAGTTGACCTGACGAAGGCTATCCACAGCCGCAATCGTTCCCCAGTTATTGATCTGCGCTGTCTTGGCCACCTCTCCCACAGAGATCCTCTTGCCTGGCACGCCCTCCACATAGACCATTCCCTGACCAACCTCCTCATCCACCTCCATCTTCAGAGCATGCGGAGGAGCCTGAAGAATTCTCGATGCAAATTCAAGAAGTCTGGCCTTGGCCTGGCCTGTCACTTTATGAAGGGCGCCCCCTCCGCAATAGATGCCTCTTGTGGCATGCGTGCAGACATCATAAACAGTAGTCCGGGTATCAACCGGTGAGATGCCAACCTTTTCAAGCGGAACCTTCAACTCCTCGGCCACGATCTTTGCCAGGGCATCGAGTGTCCCTCCGCCCAGGTCCATTAAGGCCGTCAGAAAATCCACAGAACCATCCTCATTGATCTTCACGATACTGCCGGAGTAGTCGATCACCTCGCCGGGCATGGGCGCACCTGCTCCTGAAGTGTGGAAACCCCTTGCCATCCCGATGCCCCGGCGAACCGGTCCCTCCTCTTTTCTCCTCCTCTTTCTATCTCTCCATCCGATGAACTCGGCTCCCTTCTCGAGCATCTCTTCGACACCACAACTATGAATCACCGAGCGGACTGTGGGGCCCTGCCCCCAGAAAGTCTCGCCCAGGCCGACATAATTCTTCAGGCGGAGATCAATGGAATCCATACCCAGCTTTTCGGCCAAGACCTCCATCATCGATTCGACCGCAAAGGTCACCTGCGGATTTCCAAAGCCCTGCATCGCACAGGCCGGGACTTTATTCGTATAGACTGCCCTGCCCTCAAACTTGAGATGGGGAAGGCGATAAAGGGAAACCCACCATCCCGCCATACATCCCAGGAGTGGATAGGCCTGGGTATTATGGGCGCCGATATCCACAATCACCTTCATGTGACCCGCTATGAGAGTGCCGTCTCTTTTCGCCCCGAGTTTCAATTGAATCCAGGAAGGATATTTACAGTGGTCGTACATATCCTCTTCGCGGGTTGAGACGATCTTGACTGGCCGCCTCGCTTTCAGGGCAAGAGCCACGCCAATGGGAACAACCGAGTTCATCTGAATGCTCGACCCGAAGGACCCTCCTAAACCGATCCGCTTCACATTCACTTTACTCAAAGGAAGATGAAAGATTTCGCCAAGGAGCTGTCTGACGTTGTGGATGGTCTGGGTCGTTGTCCAGACCGTAATCCCGCCATCTGCCTCGGGCTGGCAAACCACTGATTTGGTCTCCATCTGAGCATGATAGACACGGCCTGTTCTAAACTCATCTTCAATGATGATCTCCGCTTCTTTAAACCCCTCCTCAATATTCCCTTCGGCGATCTCTTGGGTAGCGGCAATATTGTTCTTCACCTGGATCTCTTCCTGACCGATGAGAATCATCTCGTGTATCACCGGGCTTTCCGGCCTCATCGCCTCCTGGGCATCGAAAACAGTTGGCAATCTTTCATACTCCACTTTGATCGAATTCAAGGCCTTCTCTGCCAACTCATCTGTTTCGGCGGCAACGGCGGCAATGGCCTCTCCTACATAGCGAGGTGTTTCGGTCAATACATGCCTGTCCTTAAAAGTTTTTTGGGGGATGGTGACGATCCGCTCCGCATACTTTATTTTTGGAACCTCTTTGAAAGTGAGGCAGACCGCACCCATCTCCTCTGCTGTTCTCGTATCAATACTTCTCACTTTTGCATGGGGAAAGGGACTTCTCAGGACTCGGCCATGAAGCATCCTGGGCAAGGAGAGGTCAGAGGTGTAGATCTCCTGACCGATAACTTTGGCAATCCCGTCTTTTCGAATAGACCTTTTGCCTATAGCATGATATTGATGCTTCTCCATTTAATTCCCTTAATGGAAATTTTAATTCCTTTTTCGGGCAACACTTGTGGGAGCACAAGGGATAAAAGCAATCTTAGGATAACCCTCTATTTCTTCTTTCTTCCTCTCTTCGATACATTTCATTATCTTTTCAGGCGTAATGGGAAGGCTTTTGACACGCACACCTACTGCATCGTATATGGCGTTAGCCAAAGCTGGTGCTGTTGGTATTAAACCAGGTTCAGCTAACCCTTTTGCACCAAAGGGGCGATGAGGATCATTTGTTTTAATGAAAATGGTTTGAATATGAGGCATGTCAAGGACATTCGGGATCTTATACCCCAAAAAACTTGGATTGGTTACTTCTCCTTTACTCCATTCTATCTTTTCCATTAATGCAAAACCCATACCCTGACTAATACCTCCTTCAAATTGTCCCTCAGATGTCATTGGGTTTATTAGCTTACCAACATCGTGGGCGGCCACGACATTCAAAACTTTTAAGTAACCTGTTTCGGGATCCACTTCAACCTCAACGACATGACATCCAAATGTGTAAGTCGGTCCAAAATTCCCATAGCCCCTTGCATCGAGTCCGGTGGAAATGGAATCGATATAGTGGCCCTTCCCCATGATGGGAACCCCATCTCTAAATATGTTCACAATCTCTGATAACGGAACGGCTTTATCTTTCCTATTCTTAACATAGACTTCTCTATCCTTGAGTTCCAAGTCCTTTACCTTTTCATTAAGGATCCTGCTCGCATTCTCCAGGATCTGATTTCTTACATCCAGCGCCGCTAGCCTGACGGCATTCCCTTCCATGAAAGTTTGCCTTGACCCCCGGGCGCCCAGGTTGGGTGGTGTCAGATCGGTATCGGAGGCAATAACATTTACATCAATGGGGCTCAATCCCAAAATCTCGGATACTATTTGCGCAACCATCGTATCCGAACCTTGGCCTAAATCAGCAGCCCCTGTAAATACGTCAACCATTCCATCATTTTGAACCTTTATGATCGCACTTGAGAAATTGAGCCCGTGGGCTTGTTTCGAACCACTCCCAGTATGTATCATCGATGCCATCCCAATCCCACGATTATTTCCTTTCCCCCGCTTAGCCTTCCACCCAGAAACCTCCGCTGATTTCTTGATGCAATCCTCCAACCCGCAACTCGTAATCTTCCACCCATGAATTGTTTTATCCCCCGGTTTAATGGCATTCCTCAGCCTCTCCTCCCGGGTCAGGGGATTGAGGGGATGGCCTTTCATCACATCGACTTGATGAAAGAAACTTCTTCTATCAGGTGTCCTGATCTCAATCATACATGGGGCTCTCAACCCACCGTCTTTTAACTTATCTATCGCGGTTACCTTGATTTTTCGGGGAAAATTCAGTACCTCTGAATTCTTTAAGCTTTCATCTTCAAAGTCCTCCAATGAGACACGGCCTTTCAGAATTGCCACCGAAAGGACATAGGGTAATCTGAATTGAGCACCTACCTGTGGATTTCTGCGGAGTACATATGGCCGACCTACCAAATTTAAGACCAACTGAGAGGTGCCAATGTGGACTTCGCAAACTTCATTGGCATTGATGTGATTATCACCTATCATTTCCAATACGCCGCTGATCGCAGAATGGCTTGCCCTGCAGCAGGGATAGGGCTTTACACTTAAGTTTTCTACTTCGAATGTAACACCCAAACCTTGCATCAACCTCTTTGGGTCGTAATTACCATTTTCGTATAAATTAAAATAGCCGTAAGTGCCTTCAAAGACCTCTTTAGCCCCTGTTATTCCTTTTTCAGCAAGGAGACTCGAAAAGATTGCAGCCTTGGCTGCAAATGCTGGTTGCATGCGTTTGGTTAATCCACCATCCACAGCACATTGTTCGTTTCCAGAAGCGAGACTGTAACCAATGCCTAAGGCATTAAGAATTGTTTCTTTTTTAAATCCTAATAATTTACTTACAGAGGCGATAGCGCCAAAGATGCCGGTTGTTGCTGAGCGAATCCATCTGGGAGGTGTTGGCGTGGCTAAGGCCAATCGACAGGCTAAATCTACCCCAATCGTAACCGCCGTAATTAAATCCTTTCCTGTAACATGGCCTTTCAATTCTGATATCGCAAGGGATGCAGGAAGGATAGAGGCAAAACTATGGATTACCGCTTCATCGTGAGTCTCATCAAATTCGAAGGCATGACACATGGTGCTATTGATCAAGGCAGCATGCATTGAAGGAATTTTATCTCCAAATACAAGGACTGTGCTTTCTCCTTTTCCGCCCCAATTTTTAAAAAGTTCATAGGCCGGCCAAATTCCTTGACCCCGGCATCCAGCGATTGTAACACCCATTGTATCGAGTATAAATTTTTTTGTAGAAGCGATCGTCTCCCTGGGGAGATGATCAAACTGTGTAGAATAAATATATTCTGCAATGGGATAAGCAAGATCCATTTCTTGAGATATTCTTGGAAAACTACTGCCCTTTAGGCCGTAGATCAACAATCCTAGATGATTTCATAGATTTTGCGGGGTCATAGATCTCATCCCTCTTGAGAAACTCGACAATAGGCCTTACAGCAATAGCTGTATGAACTTTATTCACGAGTTCATCTGTGATTCTTTTTTTGTTCTCCTCTTCCGTCGCAATTCTCACAACCAATTGATCCATGGAAAATGGGTCCTTTAGATCCGATTTCGTAAAAACTATCTGGTACTCCTCAACCCCGGGAGTGGATAAGATTTCTTGTTTCAAAAGATCAGGGTTAATCAACATCCCCTTAATTTTTACTAATTCTTGCGTTCGAACCGGAGGTAATATGACCCGCCCTCCATTTCTCTTGCAATTCGGGCAAGTCTCATACGTCATAGACGTCACGTCTCCAATAACAAACCGCAATAGGACCGTCCCTCTGCGATTGAGGTGAGTGAGAACTAAAAGTCCCTTTTCACCCTCCCGCAACCTCTTCCCTGTCTTCTCATCCACAATTTCAAAATAGTAGAGATCGGGAGCAGGGTTATGACATCCAAATCCCTCTCCACATTCTAAAAGGCTTCCTTGAATTTCAGTAAACCCATACCGATTCCTGACTATAGGATCTCTAATACCAACACTTCTCATATGATTTTTGACATCACTTCTCATTGCATCCGGCAAGGGTTCACCCGATAGAATGCCCATTCGTAAGGATGTAAAATCAATACCTTTCTCCTTTGCTTCAATAATCAACCTTCTGACAAAACTTGTGACTCCCCATATGACAGTGGCCCTGCTCCTCTCGACAATTTTGGCTGCCCTTTCTAACGAGTTGTGAACCGGGAATTCAGGATACGGAGTTCCGGTTAATGTAAAGACAAGAGGAACCCCCATGATCATAGCAGAACGCAACGCCGTCAGGAATGCCCCCGTTGGCCAGGCTGTTAATGGATAAACATTAGCAATAATATCGTCATTAGTCACACCTTCAATTTCAACACTCCTCCGCGATTGAACCAGTAATCCATAGAAATCATGTGTAGTATTATAGAAAGGGGTTGGCGTGCCAGTTGTCGTACCACTCGTGTAAGCGATATCCCAGATGACTCTTTCATGGAGATTCGTGCCCGGGAGATTCAACCTGAAAATATCTGGTTCTTTCATGTAATCTAATTTGTGCAACAATGGAAGTTTTTCCAAATCATCTACATTTTTGAAATCAGATTCGTTCAGTCCTTCTTGCTTGAATATTCGCTTGCAGTATTCTTGATATTTAGCGCAGAGTTGAATTGTTTTCATCAAGTTGGCATTTTGGATTTCCCTAATTTCATTCAACGGCTTATACAAAAAATCATCTTTTTCAACCATCTCGTTCTCCCTTTTCTCACGTTTTGAATTCTGTGCATGTTTTGCCTTTCATCGAATCGAGAGCACAAGTTTGTGCTAATATCCTATCAAAAAAAGAAATAGCAATCCAACCTATTCCCTCTCTCAAGATTTTTGAGTCTCCGAATCCCCTAAAATTTCAATGACCAAATACCATCAGCCTGATTTTGATTCCTTACACGTGTGTGGACATAGCCGAATCAAGGTTTATCTGCTGCTACAGGAAATGTATGCTCGTTATAGGTTCCCTTCATAGGCATAATGATGATCAAAAAACCATGGCCTTTTGTTATTTTCATATCATGCTCCAGACCAGGAGGAACATACACAGCTGCCGGAGACTTGACTGAATATTTTTCTTTCCCCAAGGTGACATCTGCTTCAAGGCTGTCCGGTTCCTCTGAAAGGAAGATGTAACCTTTGCTCACATCATGAGTGTGGCGATCTACGTAGTCAGGATATTCAGCAATGACCCTACCTTTTAGCACGTGACGGACAGCCACCCTCATATCCGAATCCGGCATTACGTCTTCCCCTAACAAAATGTAAAAGGGACCAAGTTCAGCACCTGTTGGTTTATGACTTTGTAAAAAATCTTGCGTTGCGTCTTTGACTTTTGATACGTACTTTTCGTATTTTTTGTCTTCCATTAACCTTTACCTCCTTCAATACCTCGATTTGTTTGTATTTATAATAAAAATTAGAATTCCAAAAAAAACAATTTGCTGGATGACAGTTTAAGTATACTCTAATCCCTCATAAGAAAGAAGAAACTCAAAATAGTCCTCAAGACACGTTCATCGCATCTCCCGAACATCTCAAGCCTACTTTGAAAGCTCTTCTTCCGACCGGAAAATTCATTTTTCCTTGTATGTTTCTGTCAAGGAGCTATCTTCCTCCCGGACTTTTTGGACAACCTGATTAGGAATCTTATCATTTTTCCTTAGCTTATTCCATGGGATCAATAGGCTCGGTCGCTGAGGGACGAGCTTTTACGAGCGAAAACTACCCTCCAAAGGCAATGACTCTGCATGGTGAAGCAGCCAAGTAGTTTATCCTCAGCGGAAAACCTACAAAGAAGAATCGTTTACCCGAGAGCAACTTCAATCCATCCGTGTCGAGCCTATCATAAACCGCCAGTTTTCTCCGATGATGGTGTTCATGGGCCCGCCGGTCATGACAAATGGACATCCCACCCGTACCGAATGCCTTAATCCCTCTATCAGCTAACCACAGAGCTGATTCATAAATCAGCAATGGTGCATTCTTCCTAGTAGGAAATTCTGAATACATGAAAACAGCATCAACCGACATTATTTTATCAGCAACTTTCTCCAAATGCTCCGCCCGTATTTCGTTACTAGGTCCGACAAACGACATATCTAAACTAACAGCTTCTCCACAAAAGGCTTCTAAAGGCATTTCAAACAGCATTTGCCCTTTAGGATCATGTTGGTATTCTGAATCCACATGTGTTCCCGTATGCACATTCATGGTAATAAACTCTAGAAGACCCTGATTAGGGGGTGGCTCCAACCACCTTTCTATTCCGAGGGTTTCCCTCCAAGCTCGGGTCTCGCGTTCTTTTCCCCAAAACCCCGAACCTTCTTGGACTGGATCCGGGTCATCTTCACGCATCCAAACAGTTCTCGGGTCCAAAGGTGTTGAAAGGTCTATGATTCTTTTAAATTTCATCGTCTCTTCCTCCTAATTCTTGGATATACCTGAAAGCCGGTTGACTATATCAAATAGTATAAGGATTTAGTTTTTCAAGTTGCTCTGTGAGATATGTAACCTACATCGACTGATATTTTTTGAGCATATTGGATGACCAGTTTGCTAAAAGACCCCACCCTCTTCTTATTGATTCGGTAGGCCGGACCAGCGATGCTTAAACCTGCCACCAACTTACCCAACCCATTCAAAATGGGGGCAGCTACGGCTCTTACATCTCGGTCGACTTCTTGGTCGCTAAAGGCATATCCTCTCTTGCGGATTTCTCTTAAATGAGCCTTAAGTTGATCTGCTTGGGTGATGGTATTAGGAGTGTATCCTTTCAAACCCTCTTCTAAAATAATACGATCCCAATCTTCTTCGGGAAGGTAAGCCATCAAGATCTTGCTTGAGGCACCACAGTGGAGCGGAATGTAGGCGCCAGGCTGGTAGAGGGAATATCGAATTGGTTCTTCGCTCTCCACACGCTCAAGAACAATGCCTTTCGTTCCGTCTACGGCTGTCAAAAGAACTGTTTCTTTTGTTAAGAGAGACAACTCCTTCATGAAAGGTCGAGCAAGGAGAGGCAAATTAAAGTTTAGTTGAGCCAACAGGCCCATTCTCAAGGCGCCCATTCCTAGAGAGTACTGAGCTGTTTCGCGATTCTCTCTCAGGAGACCATACCTAATTAAAGTCCTTATTAGACGATAGGTTTTGCTCTGACTATATCCAAGCCGTTTGGCAATCTCAGCGACTGCAAACAATAGGGTTGAACTATCGTAGAGGAGAAGAATTTCTAGTCCGTGGGCAAGTGATCGGTTAATTGTCATTGCCAGAATGTGACAAGGGATTCTTAAAATATGCAAAGGACAGTATCATTAAGAGACTACCTTGTCAAGAAGAAAATTTTCACATTGCGGCCAAACAAAGATGAAGAGCATCTTCTGCTACTCGGCGTATACTCACCGGTAAGTTTGTGCTCATATCTACATATATATCCCCCTTTTTCCACCCCTCCATAAGTCCATTGAGACCATAAACCACAGCCTCCATGTCGGAAGGGCCAGGAAGACAGGATAAAACGACTTGGCATGATTCAGCAACAGCCTTGGGGTTATCTATCCATTTTGCCCCTTTTCCCAAGAGATGTTGCGTTCGTTCTTTTCTCAAATCATACACGCTCAGGTCATAGCCAGCCTCCAGGATCTGTCGAGCCATGGGTCCTCCCATTTGTCCGATGCCAATAAAACCAATCTTCATGAGTTTTTCCTCTCTTCTTATTTTAGAAAAGAAGTCTCACAAGAAAGGACTCCCAAATTCTAAGAACCCTTCTTGATCGAATAAACCTCTCTGAATGAAACTCAACCATTTAAAACGGGGGGAAAGGCAAAACCGACCCTACTCATTGGGAAGAATTAATGTTGATGCTGTAAGTTTAAACCCACTGAAATCAAATATCTTCGTCGCTCCGCAACTAGAGTTTAAAGACTTTCTTAGCGTTATCTCTTAAGAATTTTCGTTTCGATTCTCCTCGTAAACCAAGCGCTTCCACCTCCTGGCGTAGACGTTCAAAAGCAAGTAGAGGAAAATCTGAGCCGAAAATAACCTTGTCTTGTCCCCAAGTATTGATAAAATGAACAAAAGACGGCGGCCAGTGTTTCGGAGCATAAGCATCTGACCCAATGTAAACATTGGGATGTTTCCAGGCAACTGAAATCATTTCCTCTGTCCACGGGTAGCCAAGATGAATGCCAATAATCTTCAGCTCAGGGAAATCACACGCGATAGTATCGAGCGTGATTGGACGTCCTACGCTCCGGAGAGGATAATCCTTTGTATAAACTAAGCAATGCCCGACCTGCATCTCAATGGGAATATCAAGCTCGGCGCATTTAGCATAAAATGGATAGTACTTTGCAGCGTCAGGGGCAAGACCGAACCAATGCGGATAAAGATGAGCTCCTACAAAACCAAGATTTTTTACAGCGTATTCAAGCTCACGGACACCTTTCATTCCCTCGTTTGGGTCAACACCCGCCAAGCCGCGAAACCGTTTCGGGTATCTATTTACAACATCTGCCACCATCTTGTAGGGCATATGAAAACTTTGCGGTAGTCCTAAAGGCCCCATTTTGGGTGCGATTAACAATACCATTTCTATTCCAGCATGATCCATTTGATCAAGCATCTCCTCTACAGAAATACCTGTCAGTACTTTTCCCCTTCTGCCAAATTTCTCTCCCCAAAAGGCTTTGTACCATTTTGGTCTGATCTGAGCCACCTCTTTTGTGAACAAGTTCGCACCAAGGTCAACTGCTTTGATTTCTTTTCCTTTTTCATTCTCGTTCTTCTTCATCTTCAAAATGATTCCTCCTTCCCTCACTAAAAATTCATTCTAGCATTATGCATAATGCTCTACAAATAGCGTTCTCTTTCTTTGTAGCCCCCTTTTTTTGCTGATTTCCCTGGGCAAAAGACAGAATAAGGCTGGTATTGTCTATATCTGCTTTAAATCCAAAGTATGCCTTTGGGAAGGTTAGTCTTAAGCAACAGCTCAAAAAAAGCATAGGCCAGAACCGAGGTCGCAAATGCGACTCCAACCACCACATACCATTTTTTGGCCCCGATTGAATACAGCAAAAAGCCTATAAAAAGAAAGGTGGAGACTAAAAAACCCAGTCTCTCATAGATGACTCCATAGAGAGTGAGAGAAAAAACGACACCTATGATTTTTAGCCAATTCACTTTCTTAAATGCCCCGTCATGCTTTTCTGATCGTTCTCCACCTTTCTGTTTCATCGTTTGTATAAAGAGAATGATTGCAAGGATTCCGAGGATAATCCCGGTCCAGTAGAATACAAATCCTGGGCCAAAATTACTAAAGCTACCCAGACCTAGTTTTCGTGAATAATAAATGATCAATATGGATATGGTGAACCAGAAAATACTAGTCCAAAAATCATATCTTCGCAAAAGCCAACCCCTTGTCACACCAAGCTTCTACTACTCTTCTTTTCCCAAACCTGCTCCCAATCTTTTTTTGATAATCAAAGACAGAACGATGATCGTCACGACAACCCCAAACAATATTGCTGATATAGGTCGGGTCAAAAAGATCATAAAGCTTCCGTCCGATAGTATCAGAGACCGCCTCAAGTTAATCTCAATAATTGGCCCCAATATCAAGGCAAGAATGAATGGTGCGGGTTCATAGCCAAATTTGTTCAGAAAATAGCCGACCACTCCAAAGAAAATCGTTATGTAAATGTCCATCACATTATTATTTAGACTGTAAGCCCCGATAGAAACAAAAAGCAAAATGAATGAAAAAAGATATGCATAAGGAACTTTCAAGAATTGGACCCATAAAGGTATCAAGGGGAGATTTAATATCAAAAGCATAATGTTCCCAAGATACATACTTGAAACGACTCCCCAGAATAGGTCCGGAGAGTTATGCATTAATAATGGCCCAGGTTGAAGCCCAAGGATCATCAGGGCGGCCAAAAGCATAGCCGTCATGGCATTTGAGGGGATGCCCATACTTAACAATGGGATAAAGGTTCCTCCAACAGCCGCATTATTACAGGCCTCTGGTGCCGCAACCCCTTCTATCTCTCCGGTTCCAAAGCGTTCGGGGTGTTTAGATAACCTCTTCTCACATACATAGCTTAAGAACACGGGGACAATATTCCCGACTCCAGGGATGATCCCCATAAAAAATCCAATCACCGTCCCCCTTGCAATGGGTAGCCCACTTTTTTTCCAATCCTCCTTATTGGGGAGCAGTCCTTTGATTTTGCCTGAATAAACTTCACTTTTGATCATCTCCCCAACATTGTTCAAGACCTCACCAATGCCAAAAAGCCCCATCACGATGGGGGCAATTCCAATTCCATCCACGAATTCAGGTATACCGAAGGTGAACCGGGACTTCGCATAAACAGGATCCATACCGATACAACCTACTATTATACCCACTGCTGACATGATTAAGGCCTTTATCATGGACATCCTGGCAAGATATGTGACGACTGTCATCCCCATAATCATGAGCATAACAAACTCTGGAGGACCGAACTTTAAGGAAAAATTAGCAAGTGTTGGGGCAAGGAACATTAAGCCTATGATACCAAATGTCCCGGCGATGAAAGAACCAAATGCTGAAATCCCAAGCGCAGGTCCAGCCCTGCCTTTCCTGGCCATCATATAACCATCGAAACATGTCACAACAGAGCTTGCCTCGCCTGGGATGTTGAGCAAGATCGAAGTTGTCGAGCTACCATATTGTGACCCATAGCAGATCCCTGCTAACATGATCATCGCAGGAATTGGATTGAGGACAAAAGTTATGGGAAGGAGGATGCCGATGGTACCCGTGGGTCCGATCCCTGGTAAAACCCCTACCAGGGTACCCATAAAGGTGCCTATAAAACAATAAAAAAGATTAACAGGCTGCAAAGCAATATAAAAGCCGTTCAAAAGGCTATTAACATTTTCCATTTATTTATATTCAATGACTATCGGCAATAGTTATAATCTGTTGCATTTAGATGATACTATATCAGGCTAAATTCAATTCTCTTTCCATCTAGGTGTCTAATATTCAATTCATTTAACCGTTGTAGCGCCGATTGCAGATGTTCCATACATTTCGGATCCTTAGGATTACGTTCGAGTCTGATCCGCCGCTCATCCTTTGTCAGCTCCATCTGGGCCGGCATCAAGAGAATATTATGAAGAAACTTGGCCAAGCTCATCGATC
>JASEIE010000063.1 GCA_030024065.1 Thermodesulfobacteriota bacterium | reverse complement strand
TTTTCATCGTTTGTGCCTGTCCGTCGGTGGGCAGGAAGGGCTATCCCCCTGAAGGGAACGGTTTTAAACCATTCCCTACCTTCTCTAAACTATATTTACCATTTCCTTTGCTACCTCTCTTGTGGCCTGGATGATCCTTCCAATATCCTCATCAGAATGGGCCATGGACAGACTTCCGCCGCCGTGCATCACATGGACTCCATGATTTAGCATCCGGATACGAAACTCGACCTCTCTTTTCTCTGTATCGGTCAATTGATTGATTGAATGGGGAGAGTTCAGGGTTACTCCTTTCTGGAAAGGGAAGTGAGCCTGAAAGAGGGAGCCGATCCCTGTGACAACGGCCTCCACTCCTTCGCGCTGAAGGGCTTCCTGGACACCCTTACGCACCCGTTCTCCCTTAACCTCTAAAACCGGATAGACCTCCTCCTCAAAATCTCTTAAATAACGAAGCATTGCCAGTCCAGCGGCCACGGTCAGAGGATGGGAAGAAAAAGTCCCGCCACCAATCAAAATCTTCTCCCATTTGTCGGCCTTCCTTTCAGGAGAGGTCTTTTCCATAATCTCCCTTCTTCCCACGAGCGCCCCTACTGGCATTCCTCCGCCCATAATCTTCCCAAGGGTGGTGAGGTCCGGGGGGATATTAAAAAGTCCCTGAGCCCCTCCGAGACTGACCCGGAATCCAGAGATCACCTCGTCAAAGATGAGAAGGGCTCCCAGTTTTTCTGTCTCGGAACGAAGCATTTTTAGATATTCCTCAGTGGCAGGGATGAATCCACCCTCACCCACGACAGGTTCAAGAATGACTCCCGCCAGATCATTCCTGTTCTGATGGATCATTTCGAGTGTCCCAGGGAGATCATTAAAAAGGATGGTCTTCGTGTAATGCTGGAGTTCAGGCAGGAGACCGAGGCTCTCCTCTTTTTCATAGGGCATTTTAATTCCCACAGAGAGATCAGAGTTTGCACCATGCCAACCGCCGACAATCTTTAAAATAGTTTTCTTTCCCGTGAAGGCCCGTGCAAGGCGAACAGCATACATCGTGGCCTCTGTCCCGGAGCAACAGAACCGTACCATTTCTGCCGAGGGGATCAGTTCCTGAATGAGTTCTGCCCATTCGATCTGTTTTTCAAAGAGGATTCCCCAGTGGATTCCTTCTTTTAGCTGCTGTTCGATGGCTTCGGCGATGATTTCAGAATGATGGCCGAGGATATGCGTATAGTGGCCCATCCAGAGATCGATATATTCATTTCCGTCCACATCCCGAATTTTTGAACCTTTTGCCTCCTTAAGGAAGAAGGGGTAGGGAGGAAAGTAATGGATATTATGAGAAATACCCCCTGGCATCACCCCTTTCGATCTTTTAAAAAGTTTTTCTGAAAGGGGAGTTTTTTGCCGGTAAGCATCGAAGAAATGTTTCATGAATAGAGCCTCCTTACATTTTTAGATTTAATATCACATTTTTAGGAGAATGGAAATAACCCTTTCGAGTTTGGGGAGCGTGACAGGTCCGTCAAAATGTATTTATATGTATTTATCAAAAAAAGGACAAGTTCGTTCCTGCGAAAATGGGAATAGGAATCTATTCCCTCAAGATCTCTGTTTTCACAGGGGGTAGGCTGGATTCCCGTTTTCACGCCTGCGCGCTGAAGCGCTCTGGCGCGCAAGCACGGGAATGACGAAAGTAACGTTCAAAGGGGAATGGAGGAATAAGTTTAGATGATGGGAAGGTTTGTTGATGATCAACTGGAATGAGAAAGTAAATATTGACATTGTCACCGAATTTGGGTAAAAAGAGACATTCAGCAAAGAAGGGGGGTGAGTTTAAAGAAAAGGGGCGAAGGAGAGGGGCTTGATAAAATTAGTCTATTTTCTATCAACAAGCTATTACTGAAAGGAGGGTTTTATATGAAGAAGAGTTTAATGATTGGAATTCTGGTTTTGTGTTTTGCCATCGCTGTTTTGCCACTTCGTCCTGATTTGGCACACAGTGCCAGGAAGTATGTATCCATTGCGTCAGGCTGGGTTGTGGGGGTTTATTTCCCACTGGCGGGTGCAATTTCAAGGATTGCTCATGAAAAGCTTCCTGACATTAAAATTACTGTGGAGTCTTCAGGAGCTTCTGTTGCCAATGCCAAGCTGATTGCTTCCGGTGATGCGGATTTAGCCATTCTGCAAAATGATATCGCCTTTTATGCCCTCCAGGGGACAAAGCCCATATTTGACAAGGCCGTGCCAAACATCCGGGGTGTGACTTCTCTCTATCCTGAACATTGCCAGATTCACGCCCGGAAAGATGCAAAGATCATGTCGGTCAAAGACCTTAAGGGTAAAAGGGTTGCCGTGGGTCCCTTAGGCAGTGGGACAGAACAGAATGCCATCCAGATTCTTGAGGCTTATGGATTGAAGTTTGAAGATCTGAGGAAGGTTGAGCGATTATCCGCTGCGGAATCTGGTGATTTTCTCAAGGATGGACGAATTGATGCCGCCTTCTACACAACAGGCGTTGGGGCCTCTGCAATTGTCGATCCTGCGATGATGATTGAGACGGTAATTGTTCCCGTCGATGGCTCCGAGGCAGACATGTTGGTCAAAAAGTATCTTTTCTATTCCAAAGATAAAGTCCCTGGAGGAATTTATAAGGGAGTTGATAAAGATGTTCCTACTGTGGCTGTGTTAGCCATCCTGGTGGCAAAGGCTGAGTTGGAAGAAGATATCGTTTACCGGATCACCAAGGCGATATTTGAGAACATAAAAACCATCGAAGGAGCCCATGCCAAAGGAAAGGAAGTTAAACTGGAGAGAGCTTTGATTGGAATGCCTATTCCTCTCCATCCGGGGGCTGAAAAATTCTACAAAGAGAAAGGGTTAAAGAAATAAATTATTCACGCCCCCCCTCACCCCCGCCCTCTCCCCTGCCTGCCAAAGAACATATTCGGCGGGCAGGCACCAGGGGAGAGGGGGAAAATTTGGGGTGCTTGCTAATCAATAGAAGACAAGAGGGGAAGCATCTGATCTTCAATTGGAAGTGGGGATGCCTCCTCTTCGTTTTTTTTCTGGCCATCCTCTTCTATCCCATGCCCACCCTTGAGGTGAGGAATGAGAAGGATGGCAGGGTCATTTTTTCAAGGAAGGTTACTCCGGGCGAAGGGTTTGAGTTTTCTTACATCCATTCCGTAGACAAAACACCTGTCACCGGATATTTCTTCATCACATCCGGCAAAAAGATCAAGCCCGTCGAGACCCGATTCGAATCCTACGGGCCTGGCCTTCCTTCCACGGAAAGGGATGCAACGGTTGAAGGCAGGAAGATCAAAGTAAAGACGAATGCTTTGGAGATGGAGCATTTCTCTTTCTTTGTTTCTCCCATGACCGGACAGGCCATGATTTTTAAAGGTGAGAGATTGGAGTTCTCTTCCTTCAAGGAAGGAGAGGTAATGGCCATCAGGGTGAAGTCCTATCCGCTATTTCGGGAGGTAATTTTCAGACATGGAAGCCGGTAAAGAGATCCAGGATCAGAGCTCATTAGAAAAGTCGAAAGAGATTGCAGAAGGAGCAGATTATGGGGCACGTCGCCTCTCAGGTCCCCTTTTCTATATCTCTGCTGGAATCGCTTTTGCGATGTCCTGTTTTCAACTCTACACAGCAGCTTTTGGAACATTGACCGGAATGCTACAACGCTCTGTCCATTTATGCTTTGCTATGATTCTCTGTTTTCTTTTCTATCCTATGACTAAGAAGGCAAAGACAAAGACGATTCCCATTTATGACCTGGTCTTTGCAGTTTTGGGGGGATGGGCCGCCATTTACATCACCGTCTTTTATGCTGATCTGGTACAGAGGACTGGCAATCCAACTTCTTTAGACATGCTCATGGGAGTCATCACCATCCTCTGCATTTTGGAGGGGGCAAGAAGGGCTGTGGGGCTTCCTCTTGCTTTGATCGCCTCTCTTTTTATTCTATATGCCTTTGTTGGCCCTTATCTTCCCGACATTCTTGCTCACCGGGGTTACAGCGTTCGACGTGTGGTCGATCATCTTTACCTCACGATGGAGGGAATTTTTGGAGTCCCTCTATGGGTCTCATCCACATTTGTCTTTGCCTTTGTACTCTTCGGAGCTATCCTCGAAAAGACAGGAGCAATGGGTTACTTTATGAAAATGGCCTTTTCGCTCGTTGGACATACTCGAGGTGGTCCGGCCAAGGTCGCAGTGGTAGCCAGTGCTTTTTTTGGAACCATCTCAGGAAGTGGTGTGGCCAATGTGGTGACAATAGGGTCAATTACTATTCCCTTAATGAAGCGACTCGGGTTTAAACCAGAGATTGCAGGGGGAATCGAAACGGCAGCCGGTGGGAATGGTCAATTGATGCCACCTGTCATGGGAGCAGCCGCCTTCGTCATGGCGGAGTTTTTAGGGATTCCCTATCTTCATGTGGTGACCGCAGCTATCCTTCCTGCGGTGATCGACCAGCTTGCCCTTCTCGGAGCCGTCCATCTTCTTTCAGTCAAATACGATCTAAAGGGTATGCCCCGACGGGAACTTCCAAAGTTCTTTCCCGTATTGATCCGAGGAACCCACTTCCTCGTTCCCATCGGTGTTCTCTTTTACTATCTGATTGTTAAAAGGGCAACTCCCCTTACTTCTGCGGCCATGGGGATTGGAGCGATCATCTTCATCTTTTTCATTCAGTCTTTGGTGAACAGTCTTGGATGGGGTCGTGAGAATATACAAAAGACTGATATAAAAAAAGAGATTTCATGGAAGCCATTAATATCGTTCCTTGTAAACATGGCTGATGCGATGTATAAGGCGGCGAGGATGATGGCAGGAATAGGGGCCACCTGTGCCTGCGCTGGTATTGTCGTAGGAGTCGTGACGCTGACAGGGGCTGGATTAAGCATGTCAAATATCATTGTCGGACTTTCTGGAGGCAATCTCTTTTTTGGATTATTTCTAACGATGGTCGCCTGTCTCATCCTCGGGATGGGGGTTCCCACGACTGCCAATTATGTCATCATGGCGACGATCATGGCTCCTGCCCTGAAAGCCATTAATCCTGAGGTTCCGATTATTGCCATTCACCTTTTCGTATTCTATTTTGGAATTCTTGCCGATGGTACCCCTCCTGTATGCGTTGCGGCCTATGCCGCCGCAGGCATTGCAGGCTCCGATCCTCTTAAAACAGGGATCAATGCCTTTAAGCTGGATATGAGGACCTTTCTTTTACCCTTCATGTTCATCACTGCTCCACAGATGCTTCTCATCAATACGACTTTTATAGAAGCTTCATGGATTTTTATCTCAGCCTCTGTCGGGATGTATGCCCTGGCTGCTTCGATGCAAGGTTTTTTACTAACGGATTTAAGGTGGTATGAGAGGATCATCCTTTTTGCCTCGGCTGTGGCGCTGGTCAAACCCGGGCTGATTACCGATGCGTTAGGCCTTATCGGATTTGCGATGATCTATATTCTTCAGAAGAGGAAAATGAAGGGGGCTATCATTTAAATTCAGATTTCGCCTGCCTGCGGTAGGCAAGAATTTCGTCCTTCGAGTTTAGAATTTTTCCTACCTTTCGAAAAATTGTTGCCATTATGCAAACGATTTCAATCGCAAGCGCCCAATATCTATATCTTTATTTTGGACCCATCATCACACCACTTCCGAATCGCACATTTATCGCAGAGGGGTTTTCTTGCAACACAGGTTTTCCGGCCATGCCAGACGAGGAGGTTTGAAAAATGGGTCCACTCTTCTTTCGGAACAATCTCCATCAGATCAAACTCAATCTTAACCGGATCGTCGTTCTCCGTCAGACCGATCCTCCGGCTCACCCGATGGACATGGGTGTCCACAGCGATCCCGGGAATTCCAAAACCATTTCCCAGAAGGACATTGGCTGTCTTTCTTCCCACACCGGGCAACTTCACCAGCTCCTCCAACGTTTTAGGGACCTCTCCTCCAAAACGGACTACCAGATCGTGGCAGCACTTCTGGATTGCCTTCCCCTTATTTCGATAGAATCCTGTTGATCGAATATCCTCTTCCAATTCCGTTAAGTTCGATTCTGCATAATCTTTTGCGGAGCCATACTTTTTAAATAGATCTTTTGTGACCTGATTCACCCTGACATCCGTGCATTGTGCAGAGAGGATGGTGGCGATCAACAGCTCGAGGGGATTGGAGAATCTCAAGGCGATTTTGGAGTCGGGTATTTCCTTCGATAAAACCTTAAGTATTACTTTCGCCTTTTTCTGAAGGGACTGTTTTTGCATTGTCTCCTCCGTTAAAAAATGAAGAAGTCAGAAGACAGAAGTCAAGAGACAGAAGTCAGAAATAAGGGTTTATATGCTCGATTCTGGATGCTGGATTCTGGCTTCTGACTCCTGTCTACTTTTAGCCTTATGCTCACTCGCATTTTTGCATAATCTTGAATCGAAGTCGAGTCGAAAAAAGGGTTAATTCCCCTCTCCTTACAACGGGAGGAGATCGAAAGCCACTTTTGAGTCAATGGAAGATATTGAACATCTGGCGTACAAGAAATGTCGTCACTTTAATTTTAGGTTGTTCCAAATTTGGAATATTCTGTTTAATATCAATAAGTTAAAATATATCGGCTGGCTTGGTATGGAAAATGCAGTTAACTGTTGTCAAATCCTGCTTAAAGGGTGAAAAAGCATGTTAAGAGAGAGCAATGTGATGACAACCGAAGAAGCCTGCCACTATCTTCGAATCTCGAGGCCCACCTACCTGAAGTACCTCTATCTGGGACGGATCAAAGGGACAAAGGCAGGAAAGGGCTGGAAAGTCCTTAAATCGGAATTGGATCGATTCCTGAAGGGAGAAAACGAAAATTATATAGTGAGATGAGTGATCTATGGAGAAAAGAGATAATCGATTAAAGGAAAAATTAAAGGATCAAGAGGAGATCCTTGAGGAACAGTCCATAAAGGCTACAAGGGCGCTGATCCAGACCTTTCTCCAGACCGTGAAGGCCTTTCGGCTCTATGAGGCCAATCATCCCATCCTCATAAAATTTCTCGACCGCCTGAAGAAGGATTTTGACCAGTACTTCGAGGAATACGATTCTTTTCCCCTTGTGGTGGGAGAACACCGGCTCTTCTACCGGGGAAAGGTAGTTTATGAAAATAAGGATGTAAGGGAGAGTCTGGCCTTTTTCTTTTTCAAAGACGGTATCCGTGAAATCAAATTCTTTAGAGGGCTGGAGTTCAGGGAGATGGTCGATTTTCTTCATATTGTGAGGAAGAGTGAATCTGTTAACCGCCTGGAAGATGATCTCGTCACGCTCCTCTGGGAAAAGGATTTCTCTCACATCACTTTCGGGACAGTGGACGAGTTTCTCGAAGGAGAGAGCCGCTTCGTTCCTGCCACGGAGGAAGATTTCATCCATCGGTTAGAATTCAGAGGTTTCGGAGAAGTTGTGGCGGAAGAGGTTGCTCCTGAGAAGGAGAGAGAAGAGGCCTCTTTTCTGAAGGTGGAGGGCTTAAAGCAGGCGCTGAACCCCTCACCGGGCCAATCCCTGGTCCAGGCCTGCCAGTTCAATCCGGATGAGATCGAAGAGATCAACCGGGAGGTTGAACAGGAGCACCAACCGGAATACATCTATGCGCTGATCGATAACCTTGTCGAGATCCTCCTCCATTTAGGGGAGGAAATGGATGCCTATGAGAATATGATCTCCTACTTCGAAAGGACCGTGGGGTCCTTCCTCGAACAGAAAGAGGTGAGGAAGGCGGTGGTTGTTTTGAAGAGACTCAGCGACACCATGGAGTCCATGGTGCTGAAGGACAAGCAGATATTTGCCATTCGCCGTATCCTTGAGACTTTTTCCGGCGCCCACTCCATCCAGCTCTTAGGGGAAACCATGAATGGTAACGGAGAGGTGGATTCAGAGGCGGTCATTCAATATCTCCGGCTTCTGACAAAGAAGGCTGTGGAACCCCTCTGCCTCTTACTGGGCAGGCTGGAATCAGGGAAATGGAGAAAAGTGGTATGCGATACCCTGGCCAAACTCTCCCAAGAAGACATTAAACCTCTCATTAAGTTCTTATCCGATCCGAACTCCTTCCTGGTCTGCCACATCCTCTATGTCCTCGGGAAGATCGGGCATCCCTCCGCGGTAAAATATTTAGGAAACCTGGTCATCCATGAGGATCCAAAGGTGAGGGAGGAGACCCTTCAGATGCTCAAGAGATTTGGGGAAAAGGGGAAGGATCTTATTCAGAAATTCTTAAAGGATCCACTACCGACAATGAGGGCAAAGGCCTCACTCATTTTTGTAAAAGTTGCCGGGGAGGAGGCAGTTAGAACGCTCACCGGGATCATCCTCTCCGAAGATTTTTATAAGAGGGATTATGAGGAGAAGGCCTCTTTCTTCAGAGCTCTCGGCGAAACAGGATCACAGGAGGTGATCCCGGTTTTGAAGAAGATTACACAGAAAAGAAAGTGGTTCCAGAAAGCGAAATGGGATGAAATGCGACTCTGCGCTCACAATGCACTGAAGATGATGGGAGTTGATAAAGGATCCGATTCTCCCGCAACGGAGCAGAGATCGAGTCATATCGCACGATCGATTCATTGATAGGAGGAAGAGGTGGAAGTGACCGAATCGACAGGGCAAACCCAAAGGATGGCTTCAAAATCGTCGGAGGCGATGGACCCCGAATTGTCGAAACTGGGAAACAACCTCATCAACAAATTTCATGTATTGATGAGAATCTCTCAGATTTACGATTCTAAGAATGTTGCCCTCCATCAGTTCATCCAGGAATCCCTTCATGCGATCAACACCTTTATCGAAAGGGAGGGAAATCTTTCCCTCAAAATCACAGGGGATGATATCTTCGTCAACCAACAGAGGCTCCGTTACTCTGTGGAGGGGTTTAACAGTTTCAAGTATCTCCTGACCCAATGGAAGAAAAAGTTGATCGGAGAAGTGCTTTTCATGGAGGCCGTGGACGAGGGGACCCTGAGGGAGTTCATCTATATGTTTATGGGCCTGGAGGAGAAGCGAGAAGAGAATGCCACCTTCTTCAACGAGAAGTTAAGGGAACATCACATCTCTTCGATCGAAGTGAACCCTCTGGAGGTCATCGAAAGGGAAGAAGGGGCTTACGCTTTGGAGAAAGAGGATTCCAAAGAGGTGGGTAAAAAGGTGTTTTTCGAGAGCATCGGGACAGTGAAAGAAGTGATCACACATATCAAGGGAAACCAGCATGCCGATATGAGGAAGTTGAAACGACTGGTTCGAAAAGCCGTCCATCTCATCATGGAAGACGAATCCATCCTGTTAGGGATGACGACGATCAAGAATTATGATGAATATACCTTCAACCACTCCGTCAATGTGGCCATCTATTCCTTGGCCATGGGAAGGCGATTGGGGTTCTCCAGAAATGTCCTGAGCGAACTTGGGATTACGTCCATGCTTCACGATATCGGGAAGTCGAAGATTCCGATCGAGGTTTTAAATAAACCCGCTGCCCTCGACGAAGGGGAATGGAGCCTGATGAAGAAACATCCCCTGATGGGAGTGGAGATCGTCCTCAACTTGAAACAGTTGGGTGAGATCAACCCGAAGATGGTGATCGGCATCTTCGATCATCATCTGAAGAACGACCTTTCGGGATACCCCAAGCTCTTTCGTAAAAAGAGGGTGAGCCTCTTCGGCCGGATCATTCAGATTGCGGATGCTTACGATGCGATGACGACCCCGAGGATTTACAAGAAGGTCCCTTACACACCGGAGCAGGCCCTGGCGATCATGCTGAGAGAACGGGAGGTTAATTTCGACTCCGTTCTCCTCAAAATGTTCATCGGCGTGGTTGGTATTTATCCCATCGGCTCTCTGGTGCTCCTCGACACCCATGAGATGGGCATCGTGTTCAAGACCAATCCGGAATCCCAGTGGATGGATCGCCCCCAGGTGATCTTGGTGGAGAGAAATGAGCGGAGGAAGAAAAAGAAGGAGCTGGTCGATCTCACCGAAATGGACGGAGGGGACCGTTTCAGGCGAAGCATCGTCAAGACTTTGGACCCCAATAAATATCATATCGATATCGCCAAGTATTTTCTGTGATGCAGAACTCATCCGGTTCGCTTGAGAAGGAATGGACGGAAGAGTTGGCGGAGGCCATGAAGAGGAAAGAATGAACCCGGAGGATTCTAAAGGAAGTAAGCAGTTGGTTCTCCGTCTGCGCTGGGTGACCATTCTGATCACCTCTTATCTCGTTCTCTTCGCCGGGGGTATCTCCTCCCCACGGTTCACTCCCGTTCTTCTCATCTCTGTCTATCTCCTTTCCAATATCCTGGCCTATCTACTTCCAGCATCCTATTTTGTCAAACGCTCTTTCTTCTGCGGCCTGCTTCTTTTCGATACCTTCTTTGTCTCTCTCGGAATCTATATCACCCCGACATTGGAAACCGATTTCTATCTGGTCTACTTTCTGGTCATCCTCATCGCCTCCATTGCACGGAGTTTTAAATTGCTCATGGTCACCGCCCTGGTGATCTGCGCCATTTACGGGTGGATCCTCTGGTCCCAGGGAGGGAGTGCGAGGTGGCTGGAGGAGGGGATGCTGTTGCGAATTCCTTTCATCTTCATTATGAACCTGTTTTATGGATTCCTCATCCATTCCTTCGAGGAGAGGACGAAGAAGATCAAATCGGATCTCCATGAGAAAGAGGAGTCAGAGGAGAGGTATCGACAGATCGTGGAGAGCACTCATGATGCAGTTGTTATTTTAAATGGAGAGGGCCGGATAAAATTTTTCAACAGGAGACTTCCCCCTTTGACCCAGTACACCCCTGAGGAATTGACCGGGGCGGAATGGAAAAATATTGTGAAAGGGTTTGAAATGAATGAACTCACCCATTCTCTTCAACGTTCTATTTCGGAGTGGGAGCCCGTGATCCATGAAGCCGAAGTCTTTCAAAAAAATGGGGAGAAGAGGAAGGTGGAGGTGAGCGCTACCCATCTCTTTCTGTCGCCCGACCAAACCCATACGATCCTCTATCTCAAAGACATCACAGAAAAGAGGCAGATGGAAGAGAAGTTGATTCGGTCTGAAAAATTGAGAGCCCTTGGAGAGATGGCTGCTGGAATCGCCCACGATTTTAATAATATTCTGGGAGCGATCCTGGGCAGGGTCGAGCTGATCAGATTGGGATGGATGAGTAGGAGAGGGGGGGCTGATGGGATGACCGAGGAGGCCCTTTTCAGGGAGTTAGAGATTGTTAAACAGGCTGCCATCGAGGGAGCCCATACCGTCAAAAGGTTTCAGGAATTTACCCGCTCCCAAACGGATGAATCCAAATTTGTCTTTCTCGATGTGAATGAGATCGTTGACGCAGCGGTTGATCTGATGAAGACGAAGATAAAAGATGAGGCCGATGCAAAAGGGATTGAGATCAGAGTCGAAAGGATCAAAGAGGAAGTTCCCCCGATCATGGGAAACCCGGCTGAATTGAAAGAGGTGTTCCTCAACCTACTTCTCAATTCTATTGATGCAATGCCAGAAGGGGGAACCATCACTTTGAAAACCGAGCATAAGAATGGCCATGTTTCGATCGAGGCGAGCGACGATGGAGTGGGAATGTCCGAATATGTGAAGGAACGCCTCTTCGAACCCTTCTTCACCACAAAGGATCAGCGATCAGGACTGGGCCTGAGTGTTTCTTACGGAACCATACATCGCCACCATGGGGCGATGGAGGTCGAAAGCCAGAAGGGAAGAGGATCCACCTTTATCATAAGACTTCCTATACCGAAAGAAGGAGAAGGATAAAGAAGAATGGTGAAGGATGAAAGGGACTCCATTACTATCCTGGTCATTGATGATGATGACCGAATCAGGACCCTCCTCAGGGATATCCTCCAGTATGGAGGGTTTCAAGTGATTGAGGCCCGGGATGGGCGGTCGGGAATTGAATGTCTTGAGAGGAAAAGATTCGACATGGTTCTGACCGACCTGGGGATGTCCGGGATGAATGGCTGGGAAGTCGTGAAAAGGGTAAAAAACAAAATGCCCCATCTTCCCGTGGCCCTTGTCACAGGATGGGGAACGAATCTCGATGAAGAGAAGATCAGGGAGTCGGGTGTGGACTGGATCATCGGGAAACCCTTCCATGTCAATGAAATCCTCGAGGCCGTTCAACTTTTCGTGAAGAATGTTTCATAGGCCTCTCTCCTTTTTTGCTCCCCTTTTCGGTTCTTTGACTTCTTTGCACTGAGATTGTTCCCACTCTTCATTGAGCCTTCGTAGGATCTCCTGTTGCTGCCGGATGGCGAAGTCGGCATATTGGGTATCTCTCTTCCGGTAGGTCCTCTCAATAAAGGCGATGGCATTCTGCGTGGTTCGAACCTGAGAGCGGATCATCTCGCATTTCCTGAGTCCCCACCGGGCCTCGATGGAGTCTCCCGGATGGGGGGAGAGCCAAAGGTGGTTCTGAAAAACATGGCGGAAGGTAACGGATTGCCCTTTCTGAATGGGAATTTCAATGGCCTCCAACCTCTCTGTAACCCTCTCCCTGTCGAGATGGTTCGATTCGATAATCTGGCGGAGGTGATCCATCAGGAGGACGATCCTGCCATCCCGACCGGGTGTGCTGTGGACCTCCCATAAAGCGGATCCCTCTCTGCAACCGCCCCTGTGACATCTCTGGTATCCTGACAGGACGATAGGGACCCTGTCCATCAGGTAACGGGTCGTGGTATTGAGCACCTTTTCCATCTTCTCCCAGGGGTCATAATCCGTTGGATCAATTCTTCTTGCCACGGCCTCAACAAAATCAGCATACCCTTCATAGAAATCTGAGGAGTACTGTTCCAGCGAATAGAAAGGATGTTCCACCGCAGGAAGGTATTCCCATCTTCCGTTTTTAAAGATCGGCCAGCGAAACTTCACCAGACCGGAAAAGACCGTGGACTCCGGCCTCGGGGTCAGAAAGTCCCTTCCACTCAACTTTTGAACTTTTGAGGGGGATGTGGCTTCCCATGTCTGAAGAGGATGAGCACTGCTGCCATCTAAGATGACGCGGTCTATTACTCCGGAATGGGACTCCGTGACAAAGAACGTTGTTCCAGGGGTGACCGATTCCTGATTGATTCGAATGGGGTAGGTATCGAAAGGAAGGGTCCGGGTGGTTGTCTCTGAGAGCATATGGAGAAGGGCTTTGCGGAAACGGAGGTCTTTATGCCAATCGGGGTGAGTGGGGAGACGTCCCCAATCCGTGGACCAATGACCGATAAATATGCCGTTTTTGGTGGTGGCTGAAGCAGGAAGGAGAGCGATCCGCGCATAGATCCATCGGATGGCATAAGGGACATCCGCACAGTCAACCGGAATTTTGTATCGGATAAAAAAATCCTCTGTAAGATTGACTTCTACCCATTGACCATATTTTTCCTCCTCCTCCTGGCTCCATCGCCGTTGGTCCACTTTCCAAACCTGCAGAGGCGACTCCTGGAGTGTTTGGCTGAGGGAGGAAGTGGAGAAAAGGATGAGGAGAAGTAGAATGAAAATGTACATGTCCCATCTTAAAAAGATTGATAGAGGATTGTCAACAATCCTCCTTAAGGACGGGGGGATTATTAAATGGTTAGATGCGGTTTCTATCATATATGATTGATTGGCATCATGACGATGCGTTATGTCGTGATCATCGGCGGCCAGAGCTTCCCCGTTCAGTTGATTTAGATTCTAAAATGTCAATTTACGGTTGTTTAAACTTCTTCTGGAGGAATGAGGGGCTCTGTTAAGGCAATCAGGGGGGGTAAATCGTTTTGGACTGTGTCCCAGACAATGGCTAAATCAATATCTTCATATTCATGGATCATTATATTACGCATACCAACCATCTTCTTCCACGGTAAGTCTGGGAACTTATCAGTTGTGGC